>JAYSXU010000479.1:0-1366 GCA_043716965.1 Fimbriiglobus sp. | reverse complement strand
CGTCGCCTCGGGACATGTCTGCGACACGCGGGGTGCGTTCCCAAATTGTGCCGCGTTGGACGATGCCAGCCAGTGTCACACCCGCCAATCGTGTGACGACAAACGTGGCGTGGACAATCCCCGTGATCCCACCGACGAACAGCCCGCCCCGGCGAATCGCTCGTAGGTAAACCACAGCCGTAATCCCGAACAACAACCCAAGCCAAACGCCGCCAGCAATGGCGAATTCGGTCGGCAACCCCACACTTGCGATAGCAACGACGGCGAGCGTCAGCGTCAGATGCAGCAGTACAAGGGGCTTACTCGCAAGCCAGCGGTGGAACCAACTTAAGCCGCCCGTGAACAACGCCGCCCGCCAGCGCCGGCGTTGCAGCGTGAGAGCGGCGGACGTGGGCGGCGCTTCGCTCCGGACTTCCGCGTTCAACGCGAAATGAACCCGGACGCTTGCTCCCCGAAGTTGGCTGGAATACTCCGCATCTTCCGTAATGCCGAACGCAGTCCACGGGAACCGCTCCAGGATTTTCCGACTCAACACCATGCCTGTACCACGCAACGTCACAGGAAAACCGAGCCGATCCAAGCCTGCGGCGACGGCATTTTCGATCTGGGCACCCGTTGCCGCAACAAACCCCGTTGGCTTCACGTCCGGGTTGCGGGCAATCACCGCCGCTTGCACGACCGCCGCGCCACGGGTCAACATCGCGTCCACGATTCGCAACGCATCCGGACTCAGTTCACAATCCGCATCCATCACGAACACCGCATCGGTCCTGCTTTCCAGTGCGATCGGCATTCCGAACGCGAGGGCATAGCCCTTGCCCCGATCAACTGTGCTGAACCGTTCCACACAATCCGCACCGAGTGCCTGCACCGTTTTCGCGGTCCGGTCGGCGCAATTGTCGGCAACAACCAGCACCCGCAAAAGTTCTTGCGGGTAGTCGGACGCAAACACCGAATGAATCGCGTCGCCGACGGTTTTTTCTTCGTTGTGGGCCGGTATCAGCACCGTGAACCGATGGCGTGGCACACCAATCGGAGGTGTCCGTTGCCGCCAACCGATCGTGGCGAGTACAAAGTAGTACCCACACGCAATGGTTGCGGGGACAAGGAAAGCGAGGCAAACAAGCAACAGGGCGATCATTCCAAACTCCCCAGTAAACGACGGGGAAGCTTAACGAAGCGCGCGGGTTTGGGCTAGACCAAGTCGTTCGATCCGTTCGCCGCACGCTGCTGGTACCGAAGTCACGACGTGGCACGTGGTTATTTCCTTGCAGCATGATGCGGGTTACGCACCCAGGCAGCAACCGGAAAGTTTACCAAACTATTCCGGAATTTAGCTTGCTCGCTTGAACAGGTTGCGAGTACC
>JAYSXU010000478.1:0-4068 GCA_043716965.1 Fimbriiglobus sp. | reverse complement strand
TTTATTGCTGTTGCAGAGTATTTACGCATGACCTCACGGTTGACACCCGGTTTTACAACATGGGAAGGTGGAAAATGAAACGCCCAATTCTGTTTTTTGCAGTTTTAGGTCTGCTTGGCAGCTCAACACAAGCTCAAGCAGCCTTTTTAATCAACGACGGCGGGTTTGAAGTCAATCCGTTACTCAACTGGAAAGTCGTTAACCAAGCTGGTAGTGACGGAACTTGGTTCTTTAACGACAACCTGTCGGGCAGTCCCGTCACCGGATTGACAGTCCCACTTCCCCCACAAGGGCTAATCGCAGCAATGACCGATCAAGAAGGCCCCGGCTCGCACGTCCTTTACCAGGATTTCGTGGTTCCGATGGGGGTATCATCCGCCACGCTCAGCTTCAAGCGGTACATCCAAAATACAGCTAGTGGGTTTTTCAACGGCACCCAAGGTCTTGACTACACCGGAGCAGCCAATCAGCAGGCGCGGGCAGACATCATGCTGGCATCGGCCAATCCGTTTAGCACAGCTTCTGGTGATGTGTTACAGAATGTCTTCCGGACCAATTCGGGTGACCTACGCGAGTCCGGGTATTCAACCGTAACCGCTAACTTGACTGCCCTGCTCGCAAGCCGGGGTGGCCAGACGCTACGACTCCGCTTTGCTGAAGTTGACAATCAAATTGATTCCAACTTTCTTTTTGGCGTGGATGACATCAGCCTGAGTGCGACTAGTAACGCACCTCCGAACCCCGTGCCAGCGCCGGCCGGGTTGCTCTTGGTTGCGACGGGGCTACCGTTGCTCGTTGGCATGTTACGCCGCCGGGCGACTCTTGCCGTTGCCAGCTAAATCACAGCAAACGCACTCGGTTTTCCTGCCACCTCACTCCGGAACGTTCAGGGTGGTAAACAACCCGGAATGAGGTGTCGGGAAATAAGTCATGTCAAGGCGAAAAGACACATTCCCGGTCAATCCACTACTCGACGGGAATCTCCGTTCGGTGTAAGTTGCGTCCGTCGCTGAGCATCTCGCGTGCTCACTTAAGCCGACGAACTCCACACATCGTTGAGAGGCGCAACATGAAACGGGTAGTCGCCATTTTGGCAATTCTCACTTTACTCAGCTTTGCAGGACAATCCAAAGCCGACCTGATCGTCAACGGTGGGTTCGAGACTGCGGACTTCACCGGCTGGACTGTCAACGCCGGCGCGACGGGCGTTGCGGGGAATTTCGACGGGTACCGGCCTCATAGCGGCAATTTCTTCGCGGCCCTCGGGCACGTCGGTACGCCAATCGGCTCAATCAGCCAGTCGATCACGACCACGGTTGGCGATTCGTACACACTGAGCCTGTTTCTGGGTAGCGATGGTGCCTTACCCAACCAGTTCGTCGTTCAGTGGAACGGGACCACACTCTACGATCAATCCAGTCTTCCCGACACGCGGTCGAATCCGTCGGGGCAGTACAACCTGTTGAGTTTCACCGTAGTGGGGACCGGCAGCGATACGCTCACTTTTCTCGAACGAAATGACCCCGCCTACTTGGCTTTGGATGACGTGACCCTAGTTCTGGCGCCCACGAACGCGGTCCCCGAACCGGCGAGCATGGTGCTCGTGGCAATGGGTGGGCTTGGCATGGCCGGTGTGCGGTTCATCCGCCGTCGTGCCACTTCCGTTGTTGCCAGCTAACCAAGTGTGGTAACTAACACGACTGAAGCGGTCCACCTGGGCTGCTTCAGTTTTTGAAATACCAACCGAACTACAAGATCTGCGGCGTCGGGATGAGCGTCACAGTTGTTGTGGTGTTTGCACACAGGTTGCTGGATTTCAAGCTGAAAGTCTGGAAGAACTCAGCCCAGGGTAAGCAGCTTCGGCGTAACCCTGGGTTCACGGACAGCTAGTCTTAGCAGTCTGACAGGACTGCGAGCCGAGAGTCGGGAACGATGGCTGTCAGCCCTTCAGGCTGAAACTTTTTACGTGATGACCCAGGGCGGCGTCGCCAAGCCTCTTTGCCCTGGGCTGGGTGCTGCCAGGCTTTCAGCCTGAAGTCAAAACGATCGCCAGTGTCGTGGACAAATTTTCCACCTACTCTCGTGACGCTTACGCTTAACCTGGTGTCGGGTCGCATCTCAATTTTCGTGGCTTTTGAAACTCTGCCCTGAATGAACAATTCCCTCCCGGAACGAAGTGTCCGGAAGTAAGTCAGTCTGAGAAATAATTTTCGGTCCTGGCCGATCTCACTCTCGAAGTGAACCGGCTCGCTGGTTACATTACACGGAGAGTTGATCCGATTCTTCACACCCGACAACCGCACATCACACAACGACCCGAGAGTGGAAAATGAAACGGAGATTCGGTGCAATTGCAATTCTGTTCCTGCTGAGCACCGCAGGACAAACTCAAGCCGCATACGTTCCGTCCGGACCAATCGTCGGCGTACACTTCGGTAATAACGGGTCCGCACCGACAAACTGGACACGGGTCTCGTCGCTGACTCCGGTCGTCAACAACTTGACGGATGATACGGGCGCGATCACCGATGTCTCACTGTCGTTTTACGGCGGGAGTCAAAACTTCTACAGCGGCAACTTGCAATCCCACACGCTCCCGACGTACACAACGGGTTTGGAAAATCTCAACGGGAACATCTACGGGATGGTCGGCTACCAACCCTGGGCCGCAACGCTGAGCAACCTGACGGCCAATACGGCCTACAACATTTGGGTGTTTGGCGTCCGGTTCGGGTACACAATCGGCCAACACGTCACCATCAGTGGGTCGGGAACCCCCTTGGACTTTGACCAGAGTGGTGTCGGCGATTCGCTGTTCATCAACGGCGTAATGGGAAATAGTGCGAGTCGTCTAGACGATTTCGCCAACACGATCACATCATCAGCGACCGGCACGATCTCAGTCCTGGCGTTGCCGACGTTCTCAACGGGCGGCAACACGTATTCGATTTCGGGCATTGCAATTCAACCCATCGCCCAAGCCCCACCCAACGCAGTTCCCGAGCCGACAAGCATGGTGTTACTGGCAATGGGTGGGCTTGGCATGGCGGGCATCCGGTTTGTTCGTCGTCGTGTGGCATCTGCGGTTGCTGCTAACCAGTGGTGACTTCAACTAACGCAATAATTGTGATGACACCTCATATTTAGTTGTTTAGCTACACTGTCACCCAAACATGAGGTGTCAGGAAATAAGTCAGTTCGAGGAAAAACTTTCGGATCACCAGGAACTGAATCTTTTGATATGACTCCAAATCATGTATGTTACTTTCGTCACTGAGCGTTATATCGCACCCCAACAGTAGACACCTTTTACACCACGACGAGAGTTGGAAAATGAAACGCCCAATTGTGCTTTTGGTAATTCTTACGCTATTCTGCGCCGCTGAGAAGTCCCAAGCGGCCTTCATTGTCGGCGGTCCCGGTGATCCGGTTAACGGTAACAGTTACCCGTTCGGCAACTCTTCAATTGTTGCTTACCAGCAAGTGTATGCGGCCAGCAATTTCTCCGGCCCCATGAACATTTCAGGCCTGACCTTTTACAACAACAATTACATCGCGGGGACGATCAATACTGCGACTTACACGGTTCAACTTTCGACGACCAGCGCGGCGGTGAACGGTCTCAGCAACACATTCGCCAGTAACCTCGGGGCCAACAACCAGACGGTATTCAGCGGAACGTTGAGCGGCACAGCCAACCCATCGTTCACGATCAACACCTCCCTGTTCAACTACAACCCGACCGGCGGAAACCTGTTGTTGACGGTTTTCAAATCCAGCGCCGTCTCAAGCTCAGGTTCCGTTTACAACGACGCACGCAACGGCACCGCCGGCGGGCTGTTCAGTCGTAAGTATTCGTCGTCCAGCACGACCACTTCTGACAACGAAGGCGCCGACAGTGGTTGGGGGCTTGTCACGGGCTTCGAGTCTGCTCCCGCAAACGCGGTACCTGCGCCGGCTGGACTGCTGCTGGCCATGACGGGGCTTCCGTTACTTGTTGGGATGGTGCGCCGCCGGACGACTCCTGCCATTGCGAGCTAACTCGAAACAACAACGAACTCGACTCAC
>JAYSXU010000477.1:0-4068 GCA_043716965.1 Fimbriiglobus sp. | reverse complement strand
GTTGACCGCAAAGTGGCAGATCGTCCAGGATGCCATCCGCGCGTATCGAACGACCCCAATCTACCGCACGCCAAACACCGCGACTGCGTAACTCCTATCTCTATAAACCCGTTCTGCTATCTCCTCTTCGTTGTCTCGGTGCCAGTCGCACGTAGAATGGTTACGCCCTGTTTTGATGCGAGGAGAGCGACAATGTCTTACACGGTGCGGGGGCTTTTTTCCGCTGCTAACGTAGTATTCGGCATGGCTCTGCTCGCCGGGCCGGCCTACGGCCAGTCGGTCACGGTCCAACAGGTCGAGGCGTTCACAAACTCGCCGACTAACACCAATTACGCCCCCGTCAATTTCAACGGGTCTGCCACGGCCACTAGCGGTTCGTACCCCGGCATCACGTTCCACGCCCAGGCCAACACGACCGACACCGTCAGTGGTCACGCGGGCGATGTGGCCAATTCGTTTTACGGTTCGGCGTCGGTCGCCCCGCCGTATGTCACGACCGTCTACGCCCAATCGGCGAACAACTTCCTGAACGGGTTGAACGTCCAACTCGATAACGGCCCGTCGCAGCCGCTGCCGTCCGGGATCGGCAACGGCGTCCGGGTCTCCAATCACAGTTACGTCGGCGGGTCCGGCAACGCGATGATCGAAGAGAACATCATCCGCCGGATCGACTACGTCGTTCACTCTGAAGACGTCGTGTTCGTCGCCGGGGCCGTGACCGGCGCCGGTGTGTTCACCAACAATAACTTGGTGTGGGCGTCGCGGAACGCCCTGTCCGTCCGTGGCGACAGCGCCGGCTCTCCGTTCAACCCGACTGCGAACACGATCACCGCCGGCAAACAGCGGGCGGACGTTTGGTCCGACGACTTGTCCAGCTACGCCACGGGCCGAGTGTCTGGGTTCGCAACAGCGTTGATCGGCCAAGCCACATCGCTCGGCCTGGCCAACGCGACCCGCAATCAGGTCGTCCGCAGCCTCGTTTTGACGGGTGCCGACAAGTCCGCAGTCGGTTCCGTCACTGGGCCTTGGACGCGCGACACGGCCAACAACCTGAGTACCACCCTCGGCGCCGGCAAGGCCAACTACGCCCAGAGCCTCAGCATCCTCCAGTCCGGCGAGCGGGCGATCCAAACGGTCTCCGGGGGCACCACTGCCAACGTCGTCAGCAGCAGCCTCAAAGGCTTCGCGTTCGGCACGTCCACGACCGGGCAGCAGGCCATCGTCATCAACGCTCCCAACGGAATCAGTACACTGACCGCCACCCTCGTCTGGAACGTCACACAGCAAACGACCGGGGGCGTCTCGATCGACACCAGCGACGCCGGCCGCGTCTTCGCCAACCTCGCACTGGAACTGCGCACCGCGACGTTTTCTAACGGCCAGTACGTTCTCGGCGCCGCAGCCCTGTCGCAGACCGGCCTGAGTAGCGATGCGGCACTGGACAACGCGGAACACCTCTACTTCAACGGTTCCGGCGGCAGCCTGCCGCCCGGAACCTACGCCTTCGTCATCACCGGCGACCCCAGCCGCATCGCGGAAATCGGGTTCTCCTACAACGTTGTCCCCGTGCCGGAGCCGGTGGGGTGCTTGGCCCTCTTGCCCGTGGCCTTACTTTTCCTGAAGCGCCGCCGACCGCAGGTCAGTGTTTCACTTCGCGTTGCAGCAGTTTGATTTCGTCGGCGGTGAGGTGGAAGAGTTTGTAGACGCGGTCGTTGATTTCGGCTTCGGCGGCGGTGAGTTGGCGGCGGAGGGCGTCCACTTCTTGGCACTTTTCGCGGATATACGGCTCCCATTCGTCGGCGGTCTTGGGGGACGTGAACGGGTTCTGCTTCCGCTTGAAGCTCGTTTTCAGGCTCTCCCCGAGGGCGACGAAATCGAGCGCCCACCACTCTTGTGCCTTCTCGTTCAGCTTCGCTTGTGGGTCGGTGCGGAAACTGGTCAACAGCCGATGGCGGACTTGCTCTTCGATACGGTAGCGTTGGGTGCCAAGGGTGTTGCACCGCTCCGCAAGCGTGGCGATGGCGTCCCGCTCCGCCGGGGGTGCGTCGGGAATGGGAAGCCTTTCGATGTATTGGATTTTCAGACGATACCGGAACTCACCGGCCCGTTCACCGAATGGAATCGCAATTCCAGTTAATGCGAACCACGCAGCCTTTGAATTGAGAACGCCGAGCAAGTAGTAATCTTTGCGGGGAATGCAGAATGCCGTATCACCGAAAAAGTAACTGTCACAATCAATGTTGAATCGCGGCCCTTTGGCTATGTCGGGCCATACGAGCTTTGGTTTTCCAAATGCATCCCAATATGAACAAGAACGGAGTTCCCACCAGTAACGGCCTTGGTCAGTTCGTTTAATGCAGTCTGCCTTGTGGTGATGCAAGTAGCTGTGAACGGCTGGATAGGTTGCAGCAAAGACGTTCTCGGCGTTGTCGCCTTCAGAAGCCCACGGCCAGGAATGATTCTCACTGGATTTCAAAACGATCAGGTATTCACCGGAGTCGTTAATGTGCCATTCACGTAAATTTGCACCCTGAACGAATGGCTTCAGTAGTTCGGCGCTTTTGGCATCAGCATGGATCAGTTCTTGTCGCTTTGCTTCATTGACTACGAATACTCTTGTTAACCCCGTCTTCACGCCGTAGTGCATCGTCCCGTTTGGATAGTCTTTGAGTGCCTGACCAGTGCTTTGCAGTTTGAACGCAAGCGACGACAAATCTTCGGAACCCATGCGCCAACCGGACGGGTCCAGGGTTGAAGTGGCGATGTTGATTGCCGCTGTTACAAGCAATTCGTCAATGTCTTCGCCACGATCTTCCTTTCTGAACCGCAAAGTACGAACGATGGAAGGCTCTGTCTCGTTCGATTCCTTGGAGAAGACGATGATGGCCGGGTACACGTCCTTGGCGTCCGTGAAAGTGGTCGTGTCGCTGAGGTCGATGAAGTTGTGCAATCGGCATTCGGTTGTAAGGAACCGTCGCAACCCTTCGGCGTAAGTCGCGCGGGTGAACGAGTTGCTCGAAATGAACCCCAAGCGGCCACCGGGTTTCAACACCTCGTGGCCGATCGCATAGAAGTAAACGAACAAGTCGGCGGTGCCCGAGTAAACCGCCGGGAAGCGCTTTTCGAGATGGGACTTGTATTCCTTGATCCATTCTTGGCGAACGTAGGGCGGGTTGCCGATGACCACATCGAACCCGCCAGCGGCGAACACTTTCGGGAACGCGGCATGCCAATCGAGCGCCTTGGGGTGAACGGCGGGATCGGAAACCACACTGTTGCCGATGATGATGTTGTGATCCAAACTGGTGAGAACCTTGCCGAACTCCGCCGTCTTGATCCAGCACGACAGCCGGGCGATTTCGACCGCTTCGCCGTTCAGGTCCACACCGTACAGGTTGCTTTCGAGGATGGTTTTCCGGATGTCGAACAGGGTCAACCCCCGCAACGCGGTCAGGAACGATTGCGCTTGGGTGTACTGCTCGAAGAGTTGATCGAAGGCTTCGAGCAAGAACGCACCACTCCCGCAAGCGGGGTCCACAATCCGAATGGTTGCCAACTCATCCGTCCATCTTTCCCAGAAGGCGACAAGCACTTTCGTTGCGGCATCGGTCAGTTCTTCGGCATCGAACACTTTGGGTGTTTCAAGAACTTCCTTCCCTTTCTTCCCCAATTTGGATTGGTGCGCCTTCCGCAATTTGTCGAAGCGCGCTTCGAGAACCGGAATGAGCGTTTCGCGGACGATGTACCGGGTGATGAACGCCGGGGTGTAGAACGCGCCCGCTTCCTTGCGGGAGTTCCTCTTCTGTTCCTTCAGCTTCAGTTCGGGAACCTTGCCCGCAATCACATTCTGGATTTCTTCGAGGTCCGAAATGCTTTGCTCGAACACGTGGCCCAAGATTTCCACGTCGATGAGCTTCGCTTCGGTGTCGGCGGCATTGCCGTACTCGTAATCCGCAAGCTTCTTGAACCCCAAGCAGACCGCGTCCGGGACGGTGAGCGAATCGAGGAAGTCGTCTTTGGCGTACAACCCCCCGTTGTACTGCCAGATTTCGAGCGCCTTGTTCCCAT
>JAYSXU010000476.1:0-12390 GCA_043716965.1 Fimbriiglobus sp. | reverse complement strand
CGACCGCTGAAGCACAACACGACGATGTCGTCTTTGTCACGCTTCGCGGCGATGCGCATCGTTTCGACAACGGCGTGTGCGGTTTCGAGTGCGGGTAGAATTCCTTCGAGGCGACCGCAGAGGTGGAACGCTTCCAGCGCTTCGTCATCGCTGACATTGCAGTACCGCACGCGGCCCGCATCCTTCCAGTAACTGTGTTCCGGACCGACGCCGGGGTAATCAAGGCCGGCACTCACACTGTGAACGTTCGCGGTTTGGCCGTCGTCGTCTTGCAGCACGTAACTGTAACTGCCGTGCAGCACGCCCGGCGATCCATAGGTGAGAGTTGCGGCGTGTTGCCCCGGAGTCAGTCCGTGCCCGCCCGCTTCCACGCCGACGAGTTCCACGGTTTCGTCATCGACGAACGGGTAAAACATCCCTGCCGCATTCGACCCGCCGCCCACGCACGCCACCACGACATCCGGCAAGCAGCCGATTTGTTCCAGTGATTGTTGCCGGGTTTCCACGCCGATCACGCTTTGAAAATCCCGCGTCATCATCGGAAACGGATGCGGTCCGACGACGCTGCCGATGATGTAGTGCGTGTGTTCGACCGTGCTCATCCACTCCCGCATCGCTTCATTGGTGGCATCCTTCAACGTCTTGCTGCCGGACGTGACCCCATACACTTCCGTCCCCATTGCCTTCATCCGGAAGACGTTCAACTCCTGCCGCCGAACGTCTTCGACGCCCATGTAAACCTTGCAACTCAGCCCCAACAGCGCCGACGCCGTGGCCGACGCCACGCCGTGTTGTCCCGCACCCGTCTCCGCGATGACCCGTTTCTTGCCCATCCGCTTCGTGAGAAGTGCCTGCCCGATGGCGTTGTTAATCTTGTGCGCCCCGGTGTGGTTGAGGTCTTCCCGCTTCAAATAAATCCGCGCCCCGCCCGCCTCCTTCGTCAACCGCTCCGCAAAGTACAACCGCGACGGACGCCCAACATACTCGTTCAGAATCGTGTGAAATTCGGCCATGAACGCGCGGTCATGGCGCGCTTCCTGATACGCTTTGGCCAGTTGGTCGAGCGCAAACATCAACGTTTCCGGCACGAACCGCCCGCCATACGGCCCGAACCGCCCCAGAGCATTTGGAACCGCCGACACTTGCGATTGAGTCAAAGTCGCCATAAACACCTCGGGAGGAATCCGTGAATACGAATACTCTATTTGTGTCAGATGCCGCGCGGGATTTCAAGTTGGATTGGGATGTGAGAAGTGAGTGAGGCCGGGACCGCATGACCGCTTTGTTGGAAGAAACGCCTCCCACCCCACCCCTAGCCGGGAATTTTCCAGCAAGCCCATCAAGTAAATAGCTCACCAGTGCGATGAGCTATTTACTCTGAAAAGCCGCCGTGCCCCGCCGGTCGGCTACACCACATGGTTCGGCCCGCGTTGCCGCAGCCGCGCCCGGCAGAGTCGCCGCCAAGCTGCCGCGCCGGTCGCCACCAGCGCGACTAGGGCGAGCGACCCCGGCTCGGGCACCGGCGTCGCCAGAAAGCCGTGGGCGATGCCGTTGCTGCCAATCTCGTAATCGCCGACGATCTGCCCGCCGGCGTTGATCCCGAAAGGTTCGGTACTGGATGATGCGGGAAAGGAAATTGGGCTGAAGACGCCGCCGCTCAGCAAAAAGCCGCCAAAGCCGTCCGAGTAACCGACGACCAGTCCGTTGGCGTTAATCGCCGTGGCGTTGGTGTTGGTAAATCCGGGGACATCGATGGTGGCGTAAGCGCCCGCCGCGCTGCGGACGTACCCGTGACTCGTGCCGCCCGTCGAGTAGAACCCCACGATCTGGCCAGCGTCGTTGACGCCGCCCGCAGACGAGACTGTCGCGCCGGGCGGGTCTATGGTCGTGGCCACGCCTGCCGGGGTGCGGACGAACCCGTGAAAGCCGACTGCGGGAAAGGCGGCGCCGACGATCGTGCCGGTGCCGTTAATACCGTGGGCGTTGGCACCGCTCGATCCGGGCACGACGAACGTGGTGAACGTCCCGCCGGACAGCAGGAACGCATTGCTGTTATCGAAGTACCCCACGATCTGGCCGGCCCCGTTGATACCCAAGCCGACCGTCGAGGTCGATCCGGGAACGTCGAACGTCGTGTAGACCCCCGTCGGACTACGCAAAAAGCCGTGGAAGCTCCCAATAGCGTTCACATACGTGCCGACGATCTGGCCGGCGTCGTTGATCCCGCGCGCGCTGGTCTGGGTCGCGCCGGGGTAGTCGATGGCGGTGTAGGAATACGCCGGCTGGGCCTGGGCGTGAGGCCCGACTACCCCGGCGATGACTAGGCACGACAGCACGAAGTGTGAGGCACGAACCATGACGAGTTCTCCTGCTCCCGAGCGGCCGGCCGATAGGGGTGGCCGCGACGGGTGTGATGAGTGAAACCAAGCGATGCGCTAGCGTCAACTCCGCGAGCCAACGTCACAGCCCACCTGCCGGCGGGGCAAAGGGAGCTATGAGTCCCAGAAAGCGCACATGCCCCGCTGGTCAACTGCATCGGTTGGTTCGGCCCGGCCCCGCAACACCTCGTGTCCATCCGGCCAACCGCAGGGCTGCTCAGTCGGGTGCCAAGCCGGGTCAGGTGTCGTGCGGATGGTCCGGCAGGCCGCCGGACGACGACCGGAACAGCAAACCGCCCACGAGGTCCCCGAGGACGATCCCGCCACCGGTCACGACGCCTAACGCGACCAGCCCCGACCATGCCGGCGATTCGGACCGGCCGCGCGAACCGGAGCGCTCACTGTTCATCATGTTCACGCCCCGAGGCAGAACTAATTATTAGACCAGAATCAGTTCTGCCGATTTCGACCGGGGATTCTCGAACACCTGTTCGCCGTATTCCGGGGCTTCGACACGAGATCCCGAATCGTCCACACATTCTGTATCCGCGTTGAACGAGCGTCAAGCGGGAAGTCTGAAAATCTTTCCACCGTCCGCGATCCTGAACCGGCAGGACATAAGGCGTTGCTTTTCAACGGGGGGAGAACCGCGATTCGTTTTCGGTTGACGACCCCATCCGCCCGGATCACCCGTTACTTGACACCACACGCCGCGCCTAAAATATGCGAACGGAGCTTTCAGGGGATGGGATTACCCCAATTTTCGGCAGCCTGCTAAAATACCGACACAATGGAACAATACGCAATCCGCACCGAGAACCTGACCCGCACTTACCGTAAGCCGCGTAAGGGGTGGTTCCGCAAACAGAAACCGACGGACGGCTCGGCGGAGTTTACGGCCCTGGGGGGAGTGACGTTGGACGTTCGCCCCGGTGAACTGTTCGGCCTGCTCGGGCCGAACGGGGCCGGCAAAACCACGCTCATCAAAATCTTGACCACGCTGTTGGCGCCGACCACCGGCAAAGCCTGGGTCGATGGCCACGATGTCATTACCGATCCGTATTCGGTGCGACCACTCATTAACATGGTGTCCGGCGGGGAGTCGTCGGGGTACGGCATCTTGACCGTCCGCGAGAACCTTTGGCTGTTCAGCCGCATCTACGGGGTGCCGAACGAGGACATCAAAGACCGCACCGAAATGATGCTGGATGTCGTGGCGTTGACGGACAAGGGCAACAGCCGCGTGAGCCACCTTTCCACGGGGCAACGGCAGAAAATGAACTTTTGTCGCGGGTTCCTCACCGATCCCAAGATCCTGTTTTTGGACGAACCGACACTCGGGCTAGACGTGACCGCAGCGCGGGCCATCCGGGTGTTCATCAAGAAGTGGATGAAGGAAAAGCAAGATCGCACCATGCTGTTGACTACACACTACATGGCCGAGGCGGACGAGTTGTGCGACCGATTGGCGATCATCGACAAGGGCAAAGTGCTAGCCTGCGACACGCCCGCGAACCTCAAACGACAGGTGCAAAAGTACCCGATCTTTGAACTGAGCCTCGCACCGGGGCAAGACAACCTGTCGGAACTGCACGCCATTCCCGGCGTCCATCAAGCGACCAAAACCGAGACGCCCACCACGATCGAACTCAAAGTCGCGCTTAGCGACGAGACCGCCATCGGCCAAGTCGTGCAATCCATCGTCACCCGTGGCGGCAAGATTTTAACGCTAAAGAAAGTGGAACCCACCCTCGAAGACGTGTTCATCGAACTCGTCGGCCACGGCTTGGAAGACCCAGTCGTGTAGCACCCGCCTCAGTGCTCCCCGTCGTCGGCAGTCGGTAGCACGCCGATGAACGGCAGGTGGCGGTAGTCGTCGTTGAAGTCCAGGCCGTACCCGATCACGAACGCATCCGGAATGCTGAATCCGGTGTAGTCCGGTTCAAACGCCACTTTTTGCCGACCAATCTTGCGCAGCAACACACAGGTCCGGACCGTTGCCGCCCCCTTCGCTTCCAGGTGCTTCACAAGTCGGGTGATGGTTTGCCCGGTGTCCAGAATGTCATCCAGCACCAACAAATGCCGCCCGTGAACGTCCGGTAGCAAGCTGTCCTGCACGATCAGTTCGCCCGGACTAGTGGCCGTACCGCGATAGCTGGACGCTTGAATCAGCCCAATTTGCAACGGCAACCCGATCTGCCGAATCAGGTCCGCCAGGAACACAAGGCTGCCGGTCAAGATGCCGACGACGGTGAACGGCTGCCCGGAATAGTTCCGACGAATCTCCGCCGCGATCTCTTCCACGCGGGTGCGAATCTGATCCGCCGTCAATAGGACACGCATGGGCAACCGCCTCGGAGAACACGAGAGGCTAGTATTGAACGAAACGGGGTGCGATCGGACAGGGGCGAAAAGCGGCGACGGCAATTCAACACGGTTCACACGATATGGAATTTCACTGAACTGTTGCTGGGCAAGGTGTCGCACAGTCGGTACTCTGCATCGACACCTTGCCTGTATGAGTTGATTACTTAGCAGGAGTAAATTCCACCAACTCACTGATTGATTTACCTATATGTGATTTGACGAGGCCGATCCCTTCCACATACCAATGCGTTGGAAGGTGTGTGTCGATGGAGGTGATGTCCTTAAACTGTAAGTTGAGTTCAACGCGGATCGCTTTAAACTTACCAGCGGGCACCTCAACTTCTTCGATCCCGACAATCGTGCTGTTATCAACAATCACGAAGTCATCGAGTTTTCCACTCCACTTTGTACCAACTTTCGCTGGCAATTTGAGTAGACAGATTGGAGGATCAACTTCATCGCCCAGGGCACGAGTGCGAAACACTCCTTTCTCGTTAAGTAACAATGTTTCAACCGGGGATGTCTTGTTGTTCGGTTCCTCGAAAACAATGTTAACGATCGTTTCTCCCCCCTTAACCTCGACCTCATCAATCTTGCTGGCGATCCGCGTGCTCCCACTTTTGTAGACCCATTTGGTCCCCTTACCTGTCGGGTGAAAATGCTTCTTGGGGCCGTCGTTTGGCACCGGGCTGGCGGGCAGCAAAGCTGACAACGCGAAAAGTATTAGTAGGGCCAATCGTCTCAGCATTTCATGCCCTCCAAAAAGTATGTGTTGCTTTTCAGCGCGTACCTGGAAAATCAGGATAACGGTCCTTAATAATCCCGTTCAAGGAAGCAGGTAAACCACCAGGGACAAAGTCGCTGACAGACGGACCGGAACCCGTGCTAACACTCCAGGATACGTGTCCAATTACCTTTCCGTCTACCAAAATGTATGTTCGGAAATTGGCTTTGACTGTTACGGTGCAGGAAATGCCATTTTCATTCGGATATCTACGCTTGAGGAGTTCTTCCAGTTGCCTGACTCGATCCTTGACATCATTGCGGGCTACTTCAGCGATGATAGGATAATCTTCCATCTGAGATGCAGGATTTGGACTAAATGGGTCAGGATCAGTTGATGGGTAAAACGGAGTATCAGTTTGGAAACCACGATCGATTTCCCAGATGGGTTGACCCGGCGACGAAAAAGTTGTCGATTGGTCCCCGTGCGTGTGGTTCCCACCGAAATACCCTTCACTCTTGATACTGCAATCTTTGAAGCTGGTGCATGTGTACTTGATAGACACTTGCTTAAACTGAATGAATTCGATCTTGTGAATTCCGTTGAGTTGATAGGTAATCTGTAAACCATTGGGCGTGTATACGTTCCCCGGCAAATGAAATGGCGGTTTCACGATTTCGACAGTCAGTCCGAGTGGTTGTTTGGCTAATCCAGAGGGATCCAACGTGTTTATCGGATTGTCCCCCTCGTACCGATACAGGTTCACATCCCCGCCTGCGTACCCTATTGGATCAGCCGTTAGCCATCGACCGAGTGATGGATCGAACATTGTCGCTCTCCTGGTGACTCCGGGTCATTCGATTCGTAAGTGAATTTGGCACGACGTGTCTTCGGCGAAGTCCGCCAGTGCCATTATTGGTGTTCTTGTGAAATTGCCTTGTCGCATCCGTCTCCAATACTTTTCCTCCAGTCGCGGATCGGTCAGCATGTTGTGAACGGCGGTCATACCACAAATCTTCTGCTCCAATTCGAGTGGCAATGTGTTCGGAAACTGGCGGTGGCTCGCCCGCACGATCAGCTCCGGAAAGCCAAGCGGCCTCTGTTGCTCTTGCTCACGATCCCATTCATTCATGGAGCGCCGGAGTGAGTTCTCGACGATCTTGTTTTGCGGCACCAGGGACGTGGCCCACGCCCACGAGTCCACGCACTGCCGCCAGTCTTCCAAGTCCTCCCACAGCCACGCGCGGTCGTTCAAAAAGATGGCCAACTCCATGCGGGGCGTCGCGGACACCAAATATTGGCCGTCGTATTCGACCCCCGGCGGCATCTTGTACCTACCCGTCCGGTAGTGATTGTCGGTCGGGGTCGCCAGTCCCAATCCCGCCCCCTCAATGTTGAACCGCTCGCCCGTCATTGCATCATCCCACCGGGCGAACAGGTGACCGGATTGCTTGCCCCGAGTCGTGACCAACTTTATCGGATAACCCAACCGCCGGCCAACAGCGGCG
This sequence comes from Fimbriiglobus sp., assembly GCA_043716965.1. Classification (GTDB taxonomy): domain Bacteria; phylum Planctomycetota; class Planctomycetia; order Gemmatales; family Gemmataceae; genus Fimbriiglobus. The sequence goes on along the minus strand of JAYSXU010000476.1, from coordinate 5,413 downwards.
TACACGACCGGCAGCGTGGCACACGTTCCGGTGTTGTCCCGGATGACCCCGTGAATGAACGCATCCGCCGTGTCGAATGTCGCATTCTCGGGTATTTTCGCGGGGTTGTAACGCACTCCCAGATCCCGTTGAAGAACCGTAACCAGCGTCAATGCGCGGAAATATGCCTCTGAGTTTTCATACTCCAACGGCTTGCGCCGGAATTGCGGTAGTAGCTGGACGGTGTAGTCACGAACCGCTTCTGCCCAGCCATCCAATTTGTTCAAGCAGTAGTCGTGGTCGATCTCGTCTGCGCCTGGTAGTCCCTCTGCACAGGCAAGGTTGATAGCGGCAATATCGTATCGCCCCAACTGCTCGTTGCTGAGGCAAGCGAGTTTTCTCCAGTCAAGCAATTGTCGATGGAGTAACGTGGTCATGGGAATCTGCGTGTATCTAGGAAGACATCCTTTCATTCGACGGTAACTGAGCAGCGATCCCATTGCAAAGCGTTTTCTGGTTCTATGTGCAGAATTTCTTTTACCTGCAACTCGACTGAATCCGACAATGCTCGCTCTACAGGTCGGATTGAATTGCCAACACTAGGTATGGGTTTGGTGGATTTGCGCACTGGCGGGTTGACGGCGGCGGGTTGACACGTCATTTTAACTCATACGCGGGCGTTGTGCCTTTGCATCCCCCGATCCATTCGCCTTGCTACCCGGAGTCACCCATGCGACATGCTGGGACTTTTATTCTTTTCTCTGCGATTGGTTTCCTCACACTGAACTCGCTGCCGGCACAAGATGACAAGCCGAAATCGACTGCCGATAGTGTGCCGAGCAGTTTTCGCAGTTACGTGGTTGTGGATGATCGGTTCCCGCCGAAGATGGCTCCGGTGAAGCGGGCCGAAGACCGCGACCCGCGCGACCGTACCCATAAAATGCACTGCTTCGTTTGTGAGCAAGCTCTCAACCCCGTCCTGGCGATTTTCACCCACGCCAAGCCCGACGAAGCCAGTGCAGCGGCGAAGCTGGCCAAGCAACTCGATCCGGTCGTGAAAGACCTTCGTAGCAGCAGCTTCTCCGCATTCGTCATCTTCCTGACTCTGGAAAAAGAGTATCCGCTCGACGATCTCCGCAACGCGACGGGCGGTTTCGTGCGTGAGGAGCGTGCGGCGGAAGTCGAAGCCCTCGGTAAGCAACTCGCCACCCCACGCATCCCGTTTGGCCTCGCCGCACGGGTCTCGCAATCCACGACCGAATGGGGCATCGGCGAAGCCGACGAAACCGTCGTGGTCCTTTACAACCGCATGAAGGTTATCAAACGCTGGAACTTCCCGGCTGGCCCGCCGTCGGATGGTGAAATCAAAACGATCTTGGATACGGTCAAAACCGTTGTGGGGAAATAAGTGAGAGTGTGTTTGGGGTGGACGTCAGAGCCACACGCATCATTATGCGTGGGCTTTGTCCATTTACACGCTCCACAAAGGCTTGCCTGGACACATAAAACGCGCTAGGATTCTAGTGCCTCTGCAGTGTTCGTGATTGAACTGTCCTCTTTTGGCGGACCTACAATCACCTGCTATGGGGACCTAATTAAAATCGATCGGTGGCTTGCAAGCCCATCCACGTCGCAAGGCGTGATTGTAGTGGGATCCAAAAGGCCGATCCGAGGTCTCCATCTCAACAAGCGGGTTCCCGAAAGTAGTTCACACGGCACACGTGGAGGCGTTTTTTTTCTTTTTCTTGTGACGGAACAAATCCCATCGGACCATATCCCGTAACCCGTCCATATTGCAAGCCTTTGCGCCGACTTCACACGTCCAAATAAGTTCTGTCCGCCGCGAAAGATTTCACTTGACGGCACCTGTTGTGGATTAGGATCTTTGCAAAAAGTGCGGTAAATGACGGGGTTTTAGGGGTTATGCCGGTGACAACGGGTTGCCAGTCAATCTCGGTTGACATCTTTCCCAGACGCAGTAACTTACTCCCTCAGGACTCGAACCTTTCCTCGCCAGGGCCGTTCGGATGAGCCAGATCATCACCGTTCACAAACTCGCAATGGACTCTCTTGACCTCACTCATCACTCTTGGTCAAGTGGTCACCCCGAACGGATGACTGACTGAACGACTTGTTGATTTTCACGCCGTCTCGAAATTACGGTTTTGCCCGGCGGCAAAACCTCTGCGTCCACGACACGTTTCCCGGAGCGGAGCTCCATTAACGAAACGTCGTCCGTGTACCACGACCCCGACCGACCGTTGTACCGCAGACCGTGAACAGGGACGTTCCGGTTGACGCACGGATGCGTTTGTTCTTGTGTGTCGAAGTGGAGAGAATCGCTTCCCTCCACTTTCGCCAAGAACCGTGCGGCGGAGGATCGGTCGGGCACCGTGGGGCCTGATTGGAATGGATGACTTCAGGCCAACTGACCGGGCCGCTCAGGGACGAGCGGCCCGGTTTTTTCATTCCTGGATGGCATCGCAACCGGCTCATCCATCTCACGACCAACTGGTGTACTTGTGTTGTGTCGCGCCGCGTGCGGATTGGCAAGAAAATTACGACTGCGAAAGTTAGGGAAATCTCGCGTTTCGAGAAGACATAGAGGCTTGACACAGCGACGGATGTCAGGTCAAATCGAGCGCAGTGTTAGGGAATCACATAGTTCGGCGGACGGAGGCGCAGCGGATGGGGTGGTTCTCGCGGATCAAGGAGTGGGCGACCCGCGACCCCATCGGCCGTGTCGAGGATGACCAACTCAGGCCGCTCGTCCTCAACGACGGCGGTACAGATGGTTGTTGGATGGCCCGTGTCACTTGGCAAGGACGACCGGTGACTATCGAGATTGGCGGTTGGTACGAACCGGACTCAGCGCTCGTTGCCCGCGCCCGCACACTACTGGCGGGGTTTGATAGGTTTGCGGCCGAGGTGGGCGGTTTCCTCGTAGCGGAGGCCGGCCAGGCCGAGTGGGCTGTGTTCGCCGACGAGATTCGGTCACTAGTCATCCGGGACGTGTGCCTGTTCTGGCCGCGCCGCCCGGAGGACGGGATGGTGTACTTCGACGGCCCGACGGAATGGCGGTGCTGGCGGTGCGACATCATCGGCCGACGATTAACGTGCCTCGGGTTTGACCGCTGAGCACGCCGAACCAGACGTTGCACCTGACCGGGGTCGCAAAGCCGGCCCGGCTGCTAAGCAGGGTCGCTCGGCAACCCTCACCTGCCGGTGTTTGCGGTCGGTTCCCTGTTGAGGTACGATGCCCTCATCACCCAAGTCCCGGAGTCCCCATATGAGCCTCACGATTGCTGCCCGCCGGGCCACCCTCGCCGACTTGGCGCGAGTGGACGGCAAGGCTGAACTCGTCGGCGGCACGGTAGTTCACGTCATGGCCACTGGCTACCGACCCGGCATCATCGCACTCCGCATTGTCCGCCGCCTCGCTGAGTACGCCGACGTGCCGGGCCGTGGTATCGCGTTCGGCGGCAACGTCGGGTTCGCGGTTCCCCCGCTCTCGACCGACCGCGAGTCCTTCTCCCCCGATGCCGCCTACTACACTGGCCCCGCGCCAGCCAACGAGATGCGGTTCGTCCCCGGTCCACCGGACTTCGCCGTCGAGGTGCGGAGCGAGGGCGACTACGGGCCGGTAGCCGAAGCGGCGCTGGCGGCGAAGCGGGCCGAGTACTTCGAGGCCGGTACTCTGGTAGTGTGGGACGTGGATCCCGTGGTCGGGATCGTCCGCTGTCACCACGCCGGCGGCTTGGCCCCGGTCGCGTTCGGGGCCGGTGAAGACGCGGATGCCGAACCTGCGGTTCCGGGTTGGCGGCTGTCGATCGACTGGCTCATGGCGTGAGTCCCGGACCGCCAACATCGCGGCTTTTCGAGAAACAAAGGCGCTGCGCTGTAGTCGGCCCGGCAAATTATCTTCGTCATTATCAGCGTCGATTCGGTATTTCGGGTGCGCCCAGTTTCAGCGGAGCAGGGGAGGGCAGCACACTTGGCGGGGTGATGGGCTTGGCGCGGGTGCGGTCGTCGCGGTCGGATGGGGCCGCAGCGCGGGCCATGATTGGCGGTTCGAGTAGGGGTAGGGCGCCGGCCGAGGTTCGGGTTTCGGGGCCACGGTTGCTGACAAGTGCTGTGGCGGGTTGACTTGTGGATTTCGGTTGATTGCGGGCGATCGCGGACCCCTTTTGCGGCACGGTTTCTTTGAGCTTGGCGAGCCACTCCACTTGCAAATCATCCGGGGTGTTGAAGCCGTACAGTTGAACCGCTTCGTTCCAGTTGCGATTGCCGCTTTTCATGCCGACCCGAATGAACTCCAGAAACTTCTTCTTGCCGTCGCGGTCGATGAGGTACTGGCAGACCGAATAGCCTTGGGCGTAAAGCGTAATCATGTCGGGCGGGTAGTCGTTCATCGCAAACAACACTTGCAGCGGGATGCCCTTGCCGCGATTGAGCAGTTCCCGACACCGAACATCGTGGCTGTAACGTTCTTCGTCGTTCTCGCTCAGCACGGACCCGCCTTCATCCGCCCACCGTGGCACCGCTTGGCCGAAGTGTTGGGCAAACACCGTGTGGGTGATTTCATGCGGTAAAACACTGTTCAGCAGTTGGTTCGTTTCACCGAAAATCTTCATCTCTTGCGACGAGACCGCAGACCGCCCACCCGAACTGGTGAAACTGAACGTCGTCGCACCGCCGGTGCCGTTCATGGTGATTTGCACGTCGAGCGGGCACCGGGTGGGCCACTTCGGCATTTCGTAGCCGAGCCAATCGAGTGCTTTTTCCTTGCGGTAAACCTCGGCATATTCGCCGAAGGTTTTGGCCAGTTCCTTCGTCGGTGCGGACACCACGAAGTTTTCCGTTGTAAAGCGCTCTTTGGCAAAAGCCGGAGCGGTGAACACGGTGGCGAATGCGAGACAAACGAGGGGAACGGCTCGACGAAGCGTCATTCCGTTGACCTCCGAGAATACGATGAGAAGGGGCAAGACGCTCAACTTCCCTGTGGGCGTCGGAAGTCTACAAGGCAGCACCCATGCCGCGATGAAAATTTCTTGCCCGATGCGAACGATGCCGGCGTTAACGTGTGTTCTGCAACGGAGTTCGGGATTAACCAACGTGGACCAACGACGACGGGGTAGCCGCAAAAAGGGTGTAACTTCTACAAGTGCTGTGGTCAGTAGTCGAGGCGTGTAAGAATTACAGTGGAAGAAAGACGAGCATATCATCCGTCCAAATCTGCGAGCAGGCTTCGCCACACGGCATCGGGGAGAACATCGCCTTCGTGGATGTAGCCAAGGGCTTCCACAAAGACCCGCCACCCGGAGCCGGGTTCTTGGAATGCGTTGCGGTCTTCGTCAGTAAACGGAAACTCCGCCCACCGAGCCAGCCCGATGATCCGATCCGCGACACGGTCCGTGCGGAACTGCCCGAGAAT
>JAYSXU010000475.1:0-1374 GCA_043716965.1 Fimbriiglobus sp. | reverse complement strand
GACCTGTTCTTACGCATCGTCGAAGAGTCCCGACTGCGTCCGGGCCGCCGGTACATGGAGCCGGTCCAAGCTGGCGAAACAGCCAAGCAGTAAACTTTTGCGATCGGTTCGATTCTCAATTATTTCCATGAGGGCGTAGCATCGGGGGGGTTGCCTCGGCTCGCTTCACTAGGAACTGCTCCTATGACGAATGCGACCCTGTTCGGAATGTTGATTATCGACCGCGACCCGTTCGTGTACGCGGACTTTTGGGGCCTTGTGCAAGCTTGGTTCCAAGACGCGGGCGGGTTTGCGGCACTGGGTTTGTTTGCATACTTGGCGTATGCCCTGAGTATGCCGGCGGCCCAGGCGGAATCGGCAAAGGCCCGCGCCGGCGTCTCGCCGTTCATGTTGTCGATGGCCGTGTTAGCCCTCATCCTTTACACGGTCTACGCCTTCCTCGTGACGGTGTTTCCGAACATCGGCCCGGACCTAGCGAACGCCAAGATCTATGCCAGCGATCCGGGGCAGTACATCAAGTACGTGCCCCCGAAGTTTGCCTGGAACTTGCAGCCGATGCTGCTCATGGTCGGCGGCGTGTTCGCGTTGCTGGGTATCGGTGAGCCGTTTGCTCGCAGTCTGGCCAAGGTGCGACTCCGCCGGTTGTGGGCGCTCACCAAGCTCAGTTTCCTCGAAGCCATTCGCTCGAAGGTACTTTGGGTCTTCTTGATCGCCTTGATTCCGTTCATGTTCCCAGCCAAGTGGTTCTTCCCGATCAAAGCCGAAGATGAACTGCGATCGACGGTGGCGATCACCACGTTCTTCATGAACTTCATTTTGCTAGTCCCCGCCGGGTTCCTGGCGGCGTTCAGTATCCCCAGCGACATCAAGAATCAAAACATCTACACCATCGTCACGAAGCCGGTGGAACGGTTTGAATTGGTGTTCGGCCGGTTCATTGGCTACACGATCCTGATGACCGCCGCACTGGTGGCGATGACGACCGTGAGTTGGCTTTTCATCCGCACAACGGGCGTTGATGAAAAGGCGAAGGAAGAGACTTTGAAAGCCCGCGTGCCGCTGCGTGGCAGCATGAAGTTCCAATCGCGTAAGGCGGAATTCGCCGGCACCAACGTCGGTCGGGAGTTCGACTACCGCCAGTACATTGCTGGTGACCCATCTAGCCCGCAACGCGCGATCTGGTCGTTCAATTCCTTGCCAAGCGGGATCACGGAAGGCCGCGACTTCGTCCCGTGCGAATTCACGTTCGACATTTTCCAGATGACGAAAGGCGTCGAGAACCGTGGCGTGGACCTCGTGGTCCGTGTCGTGTCCTGGCAGTCGCCACAAGTTCCGCCCACTGAGATGAAGGACGGAACTTGGAAGTGGGTGGAC
>JAYSXU010000474.1:0-1374 GCA_043716965.1 Fimbriiglobus sp. | reverse complement strand
GGAGCCTGGACGATCAGCAACCCCTTCAGCGACGACAACTCCTCGAACTCCGCTGTGGTGTCGAGTGTTTCGATTGCCGGAACCATCCCAACTCTCGCTGCACCCACTTTGAGCATTGCGTCCGGTTCTCTGTTCAACCCAACTGCTGCCGATGGGTCATGGAACAGTAGCGACGGCAAGAGCGATCCAGTGAATGTCGTGAAAAACGCGAGTGTCCAACGCGACGACTTGACAAATAGACTTGAGAAGCAGATTGTTGGAACAAAGGCACAGTCCGAGAATTCGGTCAAGCCTTCGGTCATTGGCTTTGTCAGACGCGAGCCGTTGAACACAACAGGATGAATGCCGCCGGATTCGACCGGGACTTCACCAATAAGCCACTCGATCTCCCCGACCACGACACGGACAACGTGTAGTCGTGCCACGCCGGGGTCACCCCGTTTCGCACCGAAAGTCTGGGTGGGATCGCAGAACGGTCCCACCCAACACGGCCTGCTTCACTTCGATTTTGTTTCGGTGTTGATCCATCGCAGACTGTCTTGGGCGGCGGTTCGGCCGGGGAATTGAAGCCCGTCTTTTTGGTCCACAGATAACTCGAGTGCCGCACGAAATGAGTCACGGGCCAGTTCGATCTCACCGGCTTCGAGTGCCAGAATACCCCGTAGTGTTGAAGCGTCGGCGCGCTTACTCAGGATTTGACTGAATTCGGTCACGCCGGAGTTGAAGTCCATTCTCCCGAGTTGACCGGCGATGAGGTTGCTCATCGTTTTTTGCATCCCGACCCGTTCTTCAAGTACCAAACTGCCGATCAACTGTGCGTACCCGTCGGCGACCCGTTGCGGCGAGACTGCGTTGCGGTCCACGGCTAAGTTGGTGAGTTGCTGATCGGCGAAGTCGTAGTCACCGGCGGCGGCGAACGCTTGTGCCCGGAGCCAGTGGTATTCCGGGCGACCAACTGTGTCCATCACTTCTGGTGTCGCCCACTCCAGCACGTCGGCCGCACGACCCGTCACCATGAGCAGTTCAAGTTCGAGTTTCGTACCCTCCGCACCAAACGCGGAGACGTCCGATGACAACAAGATGTCACGCGCTGTCCCGATTAAGCCACGGCGGGCCGCGAGTAGCGCTCGGTCTGCCACGGTGCTTCGTCCGGCGTCCGCGACGAATTTTTTGATTTGGGCTGCAACGGTCGCGTTCAGTTCGTCCAACTCTTGGTTCAGAGGTGACGCGGGTTGACTGCCCGATACCCCGTCGGTCGATTTCGCAGACGGCTTGGTTAACCCGAGGTACGATTGCAAGTGACTCAACGCCAAGTCCAGACACCCGACGCTGCGATAGATACCGCTTAGTAGTAGATGGGCTTCAGCGAGTTGC
>JAYSXU010000473.1:0-12409 GCA_043716965.1 Fimbriiglobus sp. | reverse complement strand
GGAGACTTTGGGCTGGCTCATGACGGCGACTATAGCCACACGGCCGGACTTCGAGAACCCGATTCACAACGCCACTGCGTAACTCCTATCAAAGTGAACCAAGGCCATGTTGAGTGAAAGAAACCACAAAGTAATGACGGTTGTCACAATCTGAATTGTTCGGTTCTTCCGAGACACGTCATATCTCCTGTCAACTTGAGCAACTGCCACATTATGACCAGATATTTTGGCCCGTCAATCAGATCTAACGTTCGGTGGCGAACGCTCAGTTTCTCAATCCGAATATCGCCCGTCCGTCGTGGGCAGATAGGGTCGGTGCCATTGCAACACTTCGATGCGGTTGCCGTCGGGGTCGTGGAGGAAGAAGCGATCGGCGGCGGCGATTTTCACGGTATCATCGACTTGAAGGCCCAGTGCTTGGTAATGTGCCCGAGCGGCCTGAACGTCCGTGACGTGCAAGCAGAAATGCCGGGGGCTGATCGTGTCCGCCTTTTCTTTCAACAGCAGATGCAGGAATTGTCCGCCGAGGTCGTACCACAGCGCGACGAAATCGAATTCTTTTGGCGGTGGCACTTCCGTTAAACCCAGAACTGTGCCGTAGAAGTCACGGGATTTTTCGACATTTGTGATAAGAACCGAGCAATGGTCGATGTGGGTGAAGCGAAATGCTTTCATGGCGGCTCCGTCGCGGTCGTAAATTAGCGGGTAGGGTGTGAAGATTACGCTTCGTACTCCACCCTTACAAGAACACTCGGTGCAGTTAGATTCACTGGTAGCACAGAACAGAAATGTTCACGCAGAGACGCAGTGACGCAGAGCGATCCAAAACAATTTGAATGGTACTCTCTGCGTTTCTGCGTCTCTGCGTGAACATTCTTCCTTTTGAGCCGCCACGGAATAGAGCTGCTTCCTAACACCGTGAGAGCAGCATGAGCGTCTGGCTTTGGCGTACCGCAGAACGACGGGTCGGGGTTGTCGGCCTTTATAACGCCGGCAAAACGGTGTTCCTCACGTCGTTGATTAACCACTTGGAGCATCATGACGCAGACCGCTTTCGCATTGGCGACAGTAACGAAGCGGTGACGATCCGGAAATTCCACACCGTACCCGTGACAGCCGGTTGGCAGCCGTTCAATTACATTGGCAGTCGTGATGCGCTAGTCAACGGCGGTCGATGGCCGGCAAAGACGCGCGATCGGGCGGAGTTTGCCTGCCAATTCGAGCGATCCGATTGGACGTTTAACGATGCCCGGTTGCGGTTCTACGACTTCCCCGGTGAACGCCTCGCGGATGCCGCGATGCTGGGCCGCGACTACGCCGCGTGGTCCGACCACTGGCACCACATCGCCGACAACGACACGCCGCAACGCTTGTGCAGCCACCCGTTTCTCGACCTGTGCCTGAAACCGGGTGTGATAGAAACCGAACTCATCACTGCGTATCGTTTGGCACTGGCAACGACGATTTCCGCCCCGAACTACAAGCCGTTCGTCTCGCCTTCGACTTTTTTACTCGATACCCAAGGGCAATTGGCTCGCGGTGAGACACCGCAAGAAGTGATGCAAAATCGCTACGCCGGGTTGGACGAACAATCCCAATTCTGCCCACTGCCCAGCACGATTCGCACAGCCAATCCCGTGCTTGCCGCGCTCTTCGCCGAACGCTACGCCCGCTACCATACCGAAGTCGTGACGCCCTACATTCAGGCGCTGAAGTCCTGCCACAGCCTCATCGTCATCGTCGATGTGCTGACGCTGTTGTCAGGCGGCGTCGGCATGTGCAACGACAACCGGCAAATACTCCGTGACCTGTTCGATGTCCTCGATCCGGGCGAACAGTTCTACCAAAAAGTGGGACGCACCCTGTCAGAAGCGTTGCTTCAACATCGACCGGGTTGGATCAATCGCGTGGCGTTCGTCGCGCCGAAGATCGACCTCGTTCCGCCGCAAGACCGTGACCGCGTGCTACACCTGTTGAAACGCTTCGTCGGCAAAATTGCCGAGGACAAGGACGGCTTGCAGTACGACTTCTTCACCTGTTCCGCGATCTGTTCCACGAAAGTGCTGGTGGGCAGTGAAACCGAACGGGCGATGGTCGGCGTGCCGTACCGCAACGCGGACGGGCAAAAAATCCCACCCGGCGCAGAGCAACGCTTCACCACGTCCCGCGTACCGGACGAGTGGCCGCACAACTGGAAGGCCGGTGAGTACGTCTTCCCCGAAGTCTACCCGATGGTGCCCGCCATGAAAGCCTACCCGCCGCAACAAATCGCCCTGGACCGCGTGCTGAATTTTGTCATGGAGTGATGGCGAGCGTTAATTTTTGCAGCAGGAATTTTGCACTGAGGAAGCCCGATTTCAGGCTTTCAGCCTCAAGAATCGGTGGTCGCCAATGGCACAAAATTCGGATTGGGGGTTACAAAATTCAGAAGGCAATAAATCCTTCACGGTGTTGCCAATCAGGGTCGCCAACCCAGAAAAATCTCCTCGCCAATTTTCATGATGCTCGCCCTCGGACGTTCAGGTAAGGGGTTGTCCCTTTGTCCTGCTCACTTATGATTGCAGTGCCGCTCGACCCTCTTTTCCCCCTTTAACGGAGTGCTTGTATGCCTCTCCCCGCTCGAACTTGGTTGGTGGTTCTTTTCGGCTTGATCGTAGTCCCCGTCATGAGTTTCGCCGATGATGCGAAGCCGAAACGTGTTTTGTTCGTCACCCACAGTAGTGGATTCGTTCACGATTCGGTTGGCGTGGCCGAAGACGTGTTGACGGAACTCGGCCCGAAAAACGGCTTCGTCGTGACCACGTATCGGTTCACGGGTGACCCGAAGGCCCGAGTTAAAGTGAAAGGCAAGAACAAGGATGATGTCGAAACGGAACTGAACGCCCTGGAAGCGTACAACAAGAACTTCCGCCCACGGACCGGGAAGTCAGCCGAACCGGAGAACTGTGGCCGCATCAACAAAGAGACGCTGAAGAACTTCGATTGCGTGTTTTTTTTCACCACGGGGAACCCGCTTACCAAAGAGGAACTCGGTGACTTATCGGAGTGGATCAAAGCGGGCGGCGCGTTCGGCGGGACGCACTGTGCGACCGACACGAACTACGACCTCCCCGCGTATGGCGAACTGATCGGCGGGTACTTCAAAACGCACCCGTCAGGAATTCAGAAGGTCAAACTTCGCGTCGAAGACCCGAAACACCCGGCGGCGAAAGGTCTCGAAAACGGTATGGCTTACGACGATGAAATCTACATCTTTAGAGACGAACCCTACAACCGCGAGAAATTGCACGTCATCCTAAGTGCGGACGATTTTGACTTGAAAAAGTACACCAAAAAAGCTGAAGATGTAGCAAGGATGGAACGCAAGGACGGCGACTATGCGATTTCTTGGTGTAAGGAAATCGGCAAGGGGAAGGTTTTTTACACCTCGCTGGGTCATCAGAAAAAGGTGTGGAACGACCCGGTTTTCCAGACGCACCTCGTGGGCGGCATGAAGTGGGCAATGGGCCAACTTCCGGGCGACGCAGCACCGAGTAAATCCAAAGGCAACTAACCAAAACCACCAGAAAGCCCATGCGTGAAAACGCATGGGTTCTTTTCCGCCATCACTTCCGCTCAAACACAACTTTGCCGCCCACCACGGTCATCGCCACTTTCGTTTCGCCGATACGGTCCTTCTGTTTCGCGTCAAAAATGTCCTGGTTCAGCACCACGAAATCGGCGTGCTTACCGGCGGTGATGGTGCCGCGTTCCCGCTCCTGGAACCCGCCGTAGGCGCTGGTCAATGTGTAAGCTTCAACAGCCTCCGCGACTGTGATGCGTTGCTCCGGATACCAGCCGTTCGGGTCTTTGCCGTCCAACGTGCGGCGGTTGACGGCCGCGTCAATACCCGGAAGCGGGTTCAACGGGGCGACCGGCCAATCCGACCCGAACGCGATCTTCGCACCCGCATCCAGCAGCGACCGATACGCATACGACGTGGCGCACCTCTCGCTGCCAATCCGCCCCACGGCCCAGCGACCGTCATCAATCACGTGAAACGGTTGCATCGACGCGACCACGTTCAACTGCTTGAACCGTAGGTAATCAGACGCACGTAAATGTTGCACATGCTCGATGCGGAACCGTCGATCCCGGTTCGGATTTTGTTGCGTGATTTCAGTGAACAGGTCGAGCAACACGCCGTTGGCTTGATCGCCGATCGCGTGAATCGCCACCGATTGCCCCGCTTTGTCTGCGTTGCGAATCAGGGTTCGCATCACGTCCGGTTGTGTCACATAAACGCCGGTGTTCTTCGGCTCGTTGACGAACGGTTCGTACATCTTCGCGGTGCTACTGCCCAGAGACCCGTCCATGAACCCCTTCAACCCGCCGATTCGCACAAAGTCCCCGCCGAAGTTTGCTTCCACGCCGAGTGCGGCCAGTTCTTTTTGTTGACTGATCGGCCAGCGCACATCAATGCGGCACGTCATTTCGTCCCGGCGGGCCAGTTCCTGCAACGTGCGGAGAAGCTTGCGTCGTACCTCGGCGGAACTCCCTTCCATGTCTTGAACGCTAGTGACACCCACTTCGGCGGCGGCCTTGAGGGAAGCGCTAATCGCTTCGGCAATCTCGTCGTCCGCCGGTTCGGGGATGAGCTTGTCCACCAAGTCCATCGCGTTGTCCTTCAAAACCCCCGACGGTGTTTTGCCATCCACTAGCCGCCCAATCACGCCCCCCGCCAGGTCTTTGCTGTCCGCCGTGATGCGCGCCAGCTTCAACGCTGCGCTGTTGGCCAGTGCCATATGGCCGTCGTACCGCCGGATGAAGACCGGGCGGTTTTTAACGTACTTGTCGAGCATCTCCGCCATAGGCAGCGTGCCGCCGAACGTCCGATCGTGGTCCCAATTGCCGCCCAGCATCCAACGGTCACGCGGCATTTTCTCGTCGAACTCCTTCAGCCGTTTGCCGAACTCCGCCTCGTCCTTGGCGTCCTTCAATTCGACCCGCGCCAACTGCAACCCGCCGCCCAGCCAGTGAACGTGGCTATCGTAAAACCCCGGCACCACACGCTGCCCCTTCAGGTCAATCACCTTCGTGTTGGCCCCGATGAGTGTCTTCACGTCTGCATCGCTGCCAACCTTCAAAATCCGCCCCTTCCAGACCGCAACCGCTTCTGCCTGCGGCATCGCCTTGTCCACCGTCCAAACTTTTCCGTTGATAAAAACCTGATCCGCCACAACCGGCGGTTCGGCGACGACCAACAGATTCAAAGCGAGTATCGTGGCGAGCATTGTGCTGTCCTCGTTGAAGCAAAGTGGCCGAAATATTGTTGATGTCTTGATCTAATTTCGTCTGCTGTCCGGGTTTTGTGCCCTGAAGGGGCACCGGGATGTAGCCACGGGTGGAGCGAAGCGCAACCCGTGGACAGTGACACCCCATTGTCAATCGCCCTGAAGGGGCGAAGGAATTCCGCTGCCCATTCAGGATAGTTTATGTATTGGGGTCTCGGTTCCACGGGTTACGCGAAGCGCTCCACCCGTGGCTACATCCCGGTGCCCCTTACAGGACACAAAACCAGATGTTGAACTCCACAGACCGTCGTCACACTGACCAATTTACTGTACCGAATCCAGAAGCACCCCAGAAACCCGCGCGCCGTCCCGCTAAGATTGACTCTATTCCGATACCCCAAACCCGACACCCGATACCCGTATGACCCGTGACGAATTGGCAACGCTGTACCTCGACCAGTTGCCGTACCCGCCGTACCCGGTGCAGGAAGAGGCGTTGCTGGCATGGTTCATGTCCGAACAGGGTGTGCTGGTGTGCGCGCCCACGGGGACGGGGAAAACGCTCATCGCACAGGCGGCGTTGTTTGAAGCGCTGCACACGAAGACCACGGCGTATTACACCACGCCGTTGATTGCGCTGACCGAGCAGAAGTTTCAGGAAATGCAGGCGATGGCGGAGCGGTGGGGGTTCAAGCGCGAAGACGTCGGCATGGTCACCGGCAACCGCAAGGTGAACCCCGGCGCCCGCGTCCTGGTCGTCGTCGCAGAGATTTTGCTGAACCGCTTGCTGCACCCCGAGGGGTTCGAGTTTCGCAACGTGTCCGCCGTGGTCATGGACGAGTTCCACAGCTTCGCGGACCCGGAACGCGGCATCGTGTGGGAACTGTCGCTGAGTTTGTTGCCCAAGCACATTCGGTTGTTGCTGCTCTCCGCAACGGTCGGGAACGCCGTCGAGTTCATCAGTTGGCTCGACCGGATGCACGGCCACCGACTCGAATTGGTCCAAGGGTACGAGCGGAAAATTCCGCTCACGTACCACTGGATCGCTGCCGATTTCCTCAACGATCTGCTCGTGGAACTGGCCAAGGGGAACGACGCCGTTCGCAAAACCCCCGCGCTCGTGTTCGCCTTCAACCGGGACGAATGCTGGTCAATTGCGGAACAATTGAAGGGGCTGGACCTCCTCAACGGTGCGCAGAAAACCGCACTCAACAACGAAGTTGATAAGCTCGAATGGCCGCAAGGCATCGGACCAAAACTGAAGCAGATGTTGCGACGCGGCGTCGGCGTTCACCACGCCGGGCTGTTACCGAAGTATCGCCGCGTCGTCGAAGAACTGTTCGAGAAAAAGCTGCTGAGCGTCGCACTTTGCACCGAAACGCTCGCGGCAGGAATCAACTTGCCGGCGCGGTCCGTGGTCGTTACGTCGCTCGTGAAGGGGCCGTTCGGGAAAGAGAAAGTCATCGACCCGAGTTCCGCCCACCAAATCTTTGGCCGTGCCGGTAGACCGCAATTCGATACCGAAGGGCACGTGTACGCACTGCCACACGAAGACGACGTGCGGATCATCAAGTGGAAGGAAAAGTTCGACCAGATTCCGGAGACATCGAAAGACCCGATGATGTTGAAGAAAAAGAAGGAGATGCTCAAGAAGAAGCCGACACGGAACTCGCAGAAGAAGTACTGGACCGAGGCCGACTTCGACAAGCTCAAGACCGCCGCGCCCGCGAAGCTGTACAGCAAGGGGCCGCTGCCGTGGCGGTTGTTGGCGTACCTGCTGAAAATCTCGCCGGACGTGGACAAGATTCGCAACGTCATCAAGAAGCGATTGCTCGACGGCCCGCGAATCGAAGCGGGGATGAAGCAACTCAACCGGATGCTCGTCATCCTCCACAAACGCGGGTTCGTAAAACTGGATCCCGAACCGCCGACCGATGAAGAGGTGCAAGCCGAACGGGAAAAGGTGAAGCTCGAAATCGAACTGCAAAAGGCCGACAAGCCAGGCCTTTTTGCGAAGAGTGTTGAACCGACTGTGCAAGTGCCGCCTCCACCGGCTTACACCCCGATGCAAGCGGTCCCCACTGAAGCCCTCGATAATCTGCTCGTTTTTCGCGCCGTGCACCCGCTGTACGGCGCGTTCCTCATGGAGCATCTCGGCATTGCGAACCGGGATGAACGCATTCAGGCGCTGGAGTCCGTGCTGGAACTGCCGCGTCCGTTATTGAAGTTCGTTCGGGTGCCGTTCTCGTTATCACCCGGCCCGCTGACGACGGAGCGACTTGACCAGGAGTTAATCAATCGCGGCCTCATTATGGCGAAAGAGCCGAAGGTCGATGGGGAGCCGGAGGAAGATGAAGGGTACGTGCCGTGGGACGAACGCCCGCCGGTGTTCGCGGAGAAACTGCGACTTCTATTTGATGCGATTCACCCCGAAGTGGCGGACGTAACTACGCAAGCCGTGTGGGCTGCCGGGGAACTGCTGGACATGGGCGGCAACTTCAACACGTACATCACCAGCCGCGATCTGGCGAAACAAGAAGGGTTGATCTTCCGGCATTTCTTGCGACTGATTTTGCTGATCGAAGAGTTTGAACAACTCACACCCCCCGGTCTGGACGCGGCAGTGTGGAAAGCCGACCTCAAGGATATTGCCGACAAGCTCACCGAAACCTGCCGGTCGATCGACCCGACGAGTACGGAGCAAACCATCAAAATGGCCCACGCCATCGCCGACGTCGTCGAAGGCGAAGACCACGCCCAAGCCGTCGTCGCCACGTCGCTAACGGATGTCACGACCGAGCCGGAGGAACAAGCGTTCGGGGCGGGGCTGATGGAAGAATAGGCGATGTGGAACGGGTACTTTCGCCAGATCTCACGGTCATCTATAATGGCCGAAACACACGGAGTACGACCATGAACCCGACCGGCGAAACGCCCGAACAACTGATGGCCCGCATCGCGGAATTGGAACGCGAACTGGCGCGCGTTCAGACCGAGCGCGACCTTTTCAAGCACACCCTGTACCCGGAACTGATGGTGTCCGACCTGTACACACCCATGACGCTCGAAGAAGCCCGCGAACTCATGTCCGCCCCGCAAGGCGAACGGATCGAGGACATCGTCTGTGAATTTGAGACGGAAATCGCGTATTGTTGGTGAAAGTTTTTACACATCGCGGTTGAACGAATCCGCGTTAGCCGTTTGTGCCGTGACTGCCTCGTGTCGGGCCTCGTCGCAAAGCCTCCTCGACCGCGACCTACAAGACCGACCAGATAAATTCGCCACCTCCCCAGTCACTCCTGAAATTATTCCCCAGACAACTCCCCGCGTTCCGGGTATCATCGCCTTCCATGAATACTTCATCGCCCGCGTCGTTGCCTCGTGTTCTTGGTCCGTGGTTGGCGGGGGCTATCCTGGTCGGGTGCGTCATTGGCACCGGCGTGTTTAAGAAAGCCCACGCCGTTTCGCAAGTTTTGCCGGAGTCCGGGCCGGCGATTGCCACCTGGGTCGTGGTCGGGTTGCTGACGTTGTGCGGCGCGTTGGCGTTGTCCGAAGTGGCGTCGTTATTCCCACTAGCAGGTGGCAACTACGTTTTCTTGCGGGAAGCGTATGGTCGCGCGATGGGCTTCATGTGGGCGTGGGCGGAGTTCTGGTTCGTGCGGTGTGCGTCGATCGCGGCCTTGGCCGTGGTGTTTGCGGAATCGTTCCACGATGTCGTGAAGTTGGCGTATGGGGATTCCCAACCCATCTTGGGCTTCTGGACGTTGCAACTGATCGCGTGTTCGGTGATCGTGGCACTCGGCTTACTTGCCGCACGCGGAACCAAGCTCGGTGCCCGGTTTCAAATGGTGGTTTCCACGGTCAAAATTGGCTCCCTCATCGCGTTGATGTGCTTGCCGGTGATCGTGTTGGCGTTCGTACTCGACACCCCCGTTCAACCTGACTTCGCGCGGTTCCAACCCGTCTGGCCGACGATTGACGATAAGTTCAGTTTGCCGACGTTTCTCGGCGCGTTCGCCACGGGAATGGTGGCCGTGATGTGGCCGTACAACGGGTGGACCAACGTGGCCCCGATCGCCGGGGAAATCCGCAACCCGCAACGCAACATCCCGATCGCGTTCGTGGGCGGGGTGAGCGTTTTGATCCTGATTTACGTCTTGGTAAACATCTCGTACTATCTCGTCATTCCGGCGTCCGACATGGCGACGTTGAAGAACACCCCGGTCGCAAGTGAAGTGTGCCGCCGGTTGTTCGGCCCAATGGGACTGTTGATCGCGTCCGCTGCCATCATGTTGTCGATCTTCGGTGCCCTGGGTGGAAACATGTTGGTCGGCCCTCGCGGGGTGTTTGCGCTCAGTCGAGACGGGTTGGCACCGTCCGCGTTGGGTCGGGTGCATTCTCGGTACGAAACCCCACATGTGGCAACGGTCGCCATGACGGTTTGCTCCTGTGCGTTCGTGGTCGCCGTGTCGCTACATACACAGTTGCCGGCATCGTCAGTCGAAGCCGGAACTCCGCCGGGGAAAGCCCCGTTCGATGTGATTACGGACTTCATCGTCTTCGGGGCCGCCGCGTTTGAAACCCTGGCCGTCGGGACGATTTTCCTGTTTCGCCGCACCCACCCACCAGACCGCGTGAAACTCCCGTTCCGTTGCCCCGGTTACCCGGTCGTCCCGGCGCTGTTTATCGTGTGTATGCTCGGGGTGCTGGCTAACATGCTCATTACGCCCGCCCAACGTATGGAAGCGCTGGCCGGGGTGGTGTTTATTGCAATTGGTGCGGTGATTTATGCTGTGCTGTATGCGAAACGAAAACCGACCCAAGCCCTTGAATGATTATTCATGGGCTTCTCAGCCCTTCTTCTTTTTGGGCTTCGATTTGCTTGCATCTTGCGCGGGATCGGCGGCTTGCGGCGAGGGGGTGCTGAGGCTCTTCTGGCTGGGCGGCGCGGGGGCGGGTCCGATCGTGTAGCCGTGGGGTTTGAGTGCCGCAATGAGTTTCTCGGCTTGGGCGTGGGCTTCGGTGGAATCGGGCTTGGCGAGGGCAATGGCGGAGTACCAGAACCGTTGGCGGTCCCTGGGCGAGAGTTCGTCCGGCACGGCGCCAATTTCTGCTACCAAGTCTTTGTCGAACCGCAAGTCTTTCAAAACGTTCGACAGCTCACGCCACGTGACGCCAGCCGACACGACATTGCCACTTCGATCGGTGATTCGCCTGCCGATAACAATGTGAAACATGCCACGAAGGTGCCCTGCTACAAGGCCGTGCTTTCGCACCGTCTCCAAGAACTCGAGAAGCTTCTCCATGCCCTAACATCCTCGCCACACGATCACGACGACCCACAGGTCTCTATATTCGGCATAACCATCCCAATTTATCAAGTCTACTTTACTACGCAGAAGTCCCAATCAGCCCGAAACGCCACGGTTTCCACGAAATTTAGCTGGTAATCGCAAATCGAAGCTGCATGGCGACACTGCGAGGATTATCGGCTTGGGCGATCAGGGAGCTAACTGCGACTCGTTTGCCCCCGGCAGCGACGACTTCGTGGATATTCGTCAGATTGATGCCACCGAGCGCGAAGGCGGGGATAGTCGTTTCTTCTCTCACTGCGCGAATGAAATCTAGGCCGGGGAAGTGATCGAACGCTTTTGTCGTGGAAGGGAACGTCGGGCCGATGCCGAGGTAATCGGCGCCGTCGTGGATCGCTTGCCGAACTTGGATGAGGTTGTGGGTACTGACGCCGATGAGTGCATCCGGGCCGAGGATTCTACGGGCGGCACTGACAGGCAAGTCGTCCTGCCCGAGGTGAACGCCGTCGGCGTCACAGAGCTTGGCAACGTCGGGGCGGTCATTGACGATGAACAACACGCCCGCATCTCGCGTCCAGCGGCGAACGTTCTTGGCGCGCTCCAGTAAGTCCCGGTCGGTCAACGATTTTTCACGCAGTTGCATGATCGAAACGCCGCCTTCAGCAGCTTCTGCGATTGTCCAATCCAACGCTGCGTCACATTGCGATCCGGTCAACAAGGCGTAGACGGTCGCGTTCGCAAGCCGCCGCCGAACTTCCGCGCCGACGACGATGATTCGCTCCAGCGTGTACGCCCGATACCGAATCGCTTCGACGGCTTTGGCGAACTCCGGGCCGAAGATTTTGCCGTATTCTTCCACGCTTCGCAGGCTCTCTTGCAGGCGCTTGGCGTTGATTGCAGCCACTTGCTTCGCGTTCTGTCGGGCCGCTTCACTTTTTGTTGTGATCGACGTTCCCACGTCCGCCGTGGTGTCTCGGCTGCCCAGAAGTGTTTGTGCTGGCAAAGTGCTGGCCGCACTCACGAGATCGTGACGCAGTTGCTTCACGGTCTTCGTCAGGAAGGCGTCGTTCAGCACGAATCGGCAGTAATCATCCAGGATTCGCAACGACTCGCGCGCGCGGTTCAGGTTCACATCGACGATGCGCCCGGCATCCACTAGGTCAGTCGGTTCCGGGACCACGAAGACGGGTCCGGCGGCTTCAATTATGTCGTGTGTCGCGGTTCGGTGGGTTGTTAATAACACTTCGAGTTGGGCAACGGACACGCCCAACTCGGCGAGTTGTGCGGTGAACGTTTCATCCACATCCAGGATGGCCAACAGCATGGCGTCGGTGGTCAGGGTGCTGTCACTTCGCAAAAAGACCGCTTTTTCACGGGCAATACTGAACAGCACCGGGTTCGAGGGCGCGAGAACGGATTGAAAATGTCCTGGCGTGGACAATTGGTCTCTAAGCCGGGTGATGGACACGCCCAGTTGTTCCAGCACCACGGCGGGCTTGCCTTCCTCCTCTTCGATCAACCCGAGTAACCAGTCCGTGAGCCGCAGTTGTTCAGCACCCTGTTCAGCGGCCCGTCGCAACGCGGTCGCGTTTGCGCGTTCAATTCCAGGACTGATTTCGTGGCTCATCGTGAAGTCTCTGGGGCGTCTGTTTCGTGCGATTCAATCATCATAATCGACACAGGCTGAATGGCCGCTGACTCGATTGATCCATGCGATTCCGCACATTCGGACCAACCCACCCGGCTGGATCAAAACGTGGTATTCCGAACATCCCTCATCCTTCAGCATGCAACGGGATTCCGTCGAAGTATTTGACGTGCCCA
>JAYSXU010000472.1:0-4087 GCA_043716965.1 Fimbriiglobus sp. | reverse complement strand
CTGTGGACGGGTTGAATCTGGAGATCCGTCGCGGGGAACTGTTCGGGCTGCTCGGGCCGAACGGGGCGGGGAAATCGACGACCATTCGCGTGTTGATTGGGCAGCGGACGCCGACGGCGGGGGCGGTACGGGTGCTGGGGCGGGACGTGGTGCGGGAGTGGTCGCACGTCAAGCCGCTGTTCGGCTACGTCCCGGACCGCGAGAACCACTTTGAAGAGTTCACCGGCCGACGCAACCTCGAATTCTTCGCGCAGCTTTACAACACGCCACGGTTACGGGTGCGGGACTGTTTGAAAATGGTCGAACTCGACGAAGCGGGGAACCTGCCAGTGCGGAGTTACTCGCTCGGGATGCGCCGTAAGCTCTTGCTGGCTCGCGCCCTGTTGCACGAACCGCGTGTGCTGTACCTCGATGAACCGACCGCGAATTTGGACATTCACTCCGCCGAAGTCGTTCACCGAATCTTGCGGGAACGGGTCGCCGACGGTGCCACGGTGGTGTTGACGACCCACGACATGGACGAAGTCGAAAAGATCTGCGACCGCGTCGGCATCATGTGCAAAGGCAAACTCGTCGCCCTCGATTCGCCCTTGAATTTGAAGCAACACCACACCGAACGCAAGGCTGACGTGATTCTGCAAAGTGGCATCCGCGCGTCGTTCGACATGGACAACGAAGCCGACCGGCAACGGCTCGCCGAGGTCGTGCGGGCCGGCCAAGTGGCAAGCGTGAAAACCCGCGAGTTCGACTTCCACGCCACGTTCTTGAAACTGACCGGACTGGCGTTCGAGTAACTCTCTTAACTAAAAAGCAATTCACCACAGAGGGCACACAGAGCCACAGAGGAAAGCATAAGAATTTGTTTCGGATTTCTCTGTGGCCCTCCGTGCCCTCTGTGGTGAATCCTCTGTTTGAAACCCGATACCCGATACCCGATACCCGATACCCGAGATTATGCGTCTCTACATCCTTCGCGCTCTGCTGTTGAAAGAAGTCCATCGCCATGTGGCGAACCGGGGCGGGATTGCGTTGTGTCTGCTGTTGATCGTGGCGGCGCTGTTGCTGTCCGTATTTAATCCGGGGACGGGTGCGGGGGGGACGGGTGGCGGGTCGCTGATTGATGGCGTGCATCGGTGCATGGTGCAGTACGCGGACGAGACGGCGTTCATCCGCGTACTGCAAGCGTCGGTGCCGAGCGACCTTCAGCCGCATGTTATTTTTGAACGGCAACAACCGGACCAAGTCAAAGGGTTGATGACCTACGCCCCCGGCACCGGGGCGATTCAGATTCGGACGCGGAGCGAGAACGGCTTCGTGACGATGAAGTTCGACATTTGGCACCCGCCCGAAAAGCCGGAGGCGATGGCCCCCTACGAGGCGTGGTTCTTGCGGGCCGCCCGTGACGCGATGCAGAAGCAAGCGACCGAGGAACTGCGCACGGCAGGGATCGACCCGAAAGGACTCACCCAACGGGATGCCCGCAACGACGACCTGTGGGCGATCCGCGATTCGTACCGGCAACTCAGCGAAGAAGTCGAGCGGTTGAAAGCAACCGCGAAGCGGACCGGCGCGACCGTTCCCGCGTCACTCGTACCGCTGCCCACGATCGAGATTGAACGCAACGGCCTCGGCGCGCCGCAACTCGATTTACGCTCCGCCGTCGCAACCGGCATGGTCGTGTTCTGCCTGTACTTCTTCTGCGTTTACTTGCTGCCGACGATGACCTGCGAGGAGCGGGAACGCGGCGTGTTGTTGGCTCAAGCCCTGTCGCCCGCATCACCGCTCGAAATCCTAGCCGCGAAGTTTCTGTTTTACCCGACATTGGGTATCACGATGGCGGCGATCCTGGCGGGGATTTACAAGCCCGCGATCCTCTCCACACTGTTCTTTTGGCTGGCCCTGTTTTCGATGGGCAGCGGGTTTCTGGGCATCGGCATGACCGTCGCCACGCTAGCCAAGACGCAACGCGCCGCGTTCATGGGGTCGATGTGCTACCTGATGTCCGTGGCGTTGATTCTGTTCATCTGTCAGCAGAACGGCATTCCGGGTGTGCCCTATCTGGCAATCGAATTCCACGGCCCGAGGGTGATCCACGCCGCGATTACGGGGGAAATCTACTGGTACCACTACTTCAACCTGTTGGGGGCAGCAGGGTTAGGGGTTGTGTGGATGACGCTGGCCGGGTGGTTGTTCCGGCGTCGCGGATGGCAATAATCAGTGCGAGTCTAACGCGCCAGCATCCTGTGTAATTTCCCCAGCTTACCCCGATTGCTTTTGACCATGACCATGTGAACGCTTACAATTGCCATGTTGATGGGTAGTTAACGCCCAGCCAGAAATTGGAATCCAAGAATCGCACCAGGAGGCGTTCACCATGTACAGTTTAGTTCTCATGACCGCGATGGCAGGCACCCCAGACGTGGCCAGTTTTGGCTGGGAGAACGGCGGGTGTTATGGGTCGTGTGGCGGGATCAGTGTCGGCTGCACCGGCTATGCGCCAGTAGCATGTTACGGATCGTGCGGCGGGTATGTCGGCCCCCTGTTCCCACGGGCCACTGCGTTCGCACGGTACACCGCCCACGCCACGGTCGGCCGGCTCTCGAACGCATTGCGGCCCTTTAGCTGCTTCGGCTGCGGTGGTTGTTATGGCAGTTCATGCTACGGGAGTTCGTGCTACGGCTCGACCTATTACGGCTCTGCGGCTTACGGCGGCTGCTACGGCACCGCCGTCAGTGGTTACACGCCAGTTTATCCGAGCGGGACCGGATACTTCAGCCCACCGGAGGGCGTGATTATGAGTGAAGCCGACCCCTTCCCGATGAATTACGCACAGGCCCCCGCAGTCACCAACACCGTTGTCGCGGCGAAACCAGTTGAAATGTCAACATCCAACGTTGCGAACCTCAGCATCGAGGTGCCCGCAACCGCGAAGCTGTTTGTCGATGGCCAACTCATTTCCGGTTCCGGTGAAAAGCGTCAGTTCCACACCCCAGCGTTGCCGAAGGGCCAAGCCTACTACTACGACGTAAAAGCCGAGATCGAAGTGAACGGCAAAACCGAAGTCGAAGAAAAGCGAGTCGTCCTGAAGGCCGGCGATGAACTGAAAGAATCCTTCCCCAAACTCTTCGCCGCCATCAAAGCCAACGGCACCACGAGCGTGGCGTCGAAGTAGGGCTGTCTTGTAGGTCGTGGTCGAGGCTTTGCGAGGCCCGACACGCGACTCCCACGGATGAGACGGCGGAGCCTATTCCGTTCGCTCTAACATGTCGGGCCTCGTCGAAGACTCCTCGACCACGATCTACAAGACGTGGTCGAGGCCCGTGACCACGTTGTACAATTCGGGCATGAAACGATTGCGTCGAAACTATGTGCATGTTGGCACTTATTTCTTCTCGTTGGTTACCCACGAACGCCGACCGATCCTGACCACCGACCTTGCCCGACGATGTCTTCGGGAAGCCATTCAACACCAACAAGCCCGCAGACCGTTTAAACTCTGTGCAATCGTGCTTCTTCCGGACCACCTGCACACAATTTGGCAACTCCCGCCCGGTGATTGTGATTACTCGCTTCGATGGGGCCAAATCAAAGAACATTTCACACGACAATTCCTTGCCGGTGGCGGCAAGGAAGGCCACCCGACACAGAGCCGCGACCAACATCGTGAACGCGCAATCTGGCAACACCGCTTCTGGGAACACACGATCGAATCCGACGACGATTTCAAACAGTGCTTGGATTACATCCATTGGAACCCCGTCAAGCACGGCTTAGCAGATAAGCCCAATGAATACCCGTGGTCGAGCTTCAAATACTGGGTCAGTCGAGGCGAATATGACCCCGATTGGGGAAACAACGAAGTGCCCGACATCCACGGCGCCGAGTGGGATTGACCGTCTTGTAGGTCGTGGTCGAGTCTTCGAGGCCCGACACAAACGCGCGCGGAAAATAACCAGCCGTTTCATCCGGGGAAGTCGCATGGCGTCTGGTAGGTCGTGGTCGAGTCTTCGAGGCCCGACACAAACGCGCGCGCGGAAAATAACCAGCCGTTTGATAGGAGGGAATCGAATGTCGGGCCTCGAAGACT
>JAYSXU010000471.1:0-4100 GCA_043716965.1 Fimbriiglobus sp. | reverse complement strand
ACCACCAAGTTTGGCTTCTAAGAATTGCGTCCTTTCCACGTTGGGCGTGATGAGTGTTGCGACCACGCGATTGAACGGGAGGGTTGGGAAATGGACTGGAAGAACGACGAGGTTTTCAAACTCCTCATCGAAAAAGGCAAACAGAACGGGTCGCTCACCTACGACGAGGTGAACCTAGCCCTGCCGGAAGGCACCTCCGACGGGGACCGCCTCGCAGAGATCTTGGAGTATCTCGAACAGGCCGGCATCAACATCATTGATGAAGCCGAGGCGGGAGAAACCACCACCGACACGGCGTCCGTCACGGAAGAAGTCCTGGTCGCCGACGCCGAGGTTCCCTTTGAAGACACCGACGGCGACGGGCGGCACATCGACGACCCGGTGCGGATGTACCTCACCCAGATGGGTGAGATACCCCTCCTGACCCGCGAGAAAGAAATCTCCCTCGCCCAGAAAATCGAAGTCACCCGACGGCGGTTTCGGCGCAAAGTGTTGGAGTGTGATTACGCGCTCCGCAACGTGTTTGAAACGCTCAAGCGGGTGCAAACCGGCGACTTGCCGTTCGACCGCACCATCAAGGTCTCCCAAACCGAGAACCTCGAAAAAGACAAAATCCTCCAGCGGATGCCGCACAACTTGCGGACGATGGAACCGCTGATGGAGCACAACGTCGATGACTTCAATCTGCTCATCGACGAGCGGACCCAAGAGTGCGACAAGGAAGAAATTCGTAAACGCCTCAAGACCCGTCGTCGCAAGACCGTGACATTGGTCGAAGAACTGTCGATCCGCACGCAAAAAGTCCAGCCGTTGATGAAGAAGCTGGAGCAAATCAGCGCACGGATGGACGGTCTGGATTGCGAAATCGCCGCGATGCGCGGACTCAAATCCGCGAAGGAAGAGAAAGCGAATCTCGAAAAAGAACTCCTCGACATGATGCTGATTACCCTCGAAGAACCCGCAAGCTTGCGCAAGCGGGTCGGGATCATGCGGCTCCGCTTCGGGGAGTACGAGCAAGCCAAGCGAGAACTGTCGGGCGGCAACTTGCGCCTCGTCGTCAGCATCGCCAAGAAGTACCGCAACCGGGGCTTGTCCTTCTTGGACCTGATTCAAGAAGGAAACACCGGCTTGATGCGAGCGGTCGATAAGTACGAGTACCGCCGTGGCTTCAAGTTCAGCACCTATGCCACGTGGTGGATTCGCCAAGCGATCACCCGAGCCATCGCGGACCAAGCCCGGACGATCCGCATCCCGGTTCACATGATCGAGACGATGTCGAAGCTCCGCAACGTCTCGAAGAAGCTGCTTCAAGAAATGGGCCGTGAGCCGACGATCGAAGAGACCGCCAAAGCCGCCGGCATCACCTACGAAGAGACCAAGCGGGTGTTGAAAATCTCGCGCCACCCGATCAGCCTCGATCGTCCGGTTGGCGAAAGCGAAGACAGTTACTTCGGCGACTTCATCGAAGACGATTCCGTCGAATCCCCGGTCAACGCCGCCACGAACGAGATGTTGAAGGACAAGATCGAAAACGTGCTGAAGACGCTGACCTACCGCGAACGCGAGATCATCAAACTCCGGTACGGCCTAGGCGACGGGTACACCTACACGCTCGAAGAAGTGGGGCGAATCTTCAAAGTGACCCGTGAGCGGGTGCGGCAAATCGAAGCAAAAGCGGTCCGCAAACTGCAACACCCCGTCCGCAGCCGCCAACTGGAAGGCTTCCTGGATGGGTGGGGCAAAAAGCCTTAAAGAGCATTAACCACAGAGACACAGAGGCACTGAGAAGACAGAAATACATGTTTTGGTTTTCTCTGTGTCTCTGTGGTTAATCTTGCTTGTCTGTTGAGAATTGCGAACCCAAAAGCCCACCCGTTATACCGGGTGAGCTTTTTTTCTTTAGACTACACACTACAAGACGCCAGCCACTTCGGAGCCGACAATGTCCAACCCGATCACGTTCATCCTCCGAGACGCACACCGGCTTCGCAAACACTTACGCGATCTACAATCCGAAATCGACCTCGGGCCGCGGGTTCTGAAAATCCAACAGCAGAAACTCGCGGCCGCCCAACAGAGCCACAAGGACGCCTTCGAGATTATCAAAAAACTCAAGATGAAGTTGAAAGACGATGAGATCACCCTGAAGCAGACCGAAACGCAGCTCGCCAAGTTTCAGACGGACATAAACAACGCCGGGTCGAAGAAAGAGTTCGACCTCAAGACCACCGAAATTGCCAATGCGACGGCCAAGAAGGGTGAATACGAAGACATCATTCTGAACACGATCACGGAGATTGAAGACCGGACCGCGAAACTGCCCGACGGCGAAAAGCAATGGGCGGCCGCCCAGCAAGAATTCGAGCAGTTCAAACGCGACGCTCAGGAACGACTGGACCGGCTTCTAGAGGATCAAAACGAAACACTCGCCACCCTGGCGGAGAGGGACTCTCACATCCCGCCCCCCGTGAAAATCATTTACGACCGGCTCGTCAAAAGCTACGGCCCTGATGGCCTCGCGGCGGTGAACGGGCGAAGTTGTATGCAATGTCGAACCAGCATCACCGACCAGCAACGCACGAACTTGATGGGCGGGACGTTTTTCACGTGCCCCCAATGCGGTCGCGGGCTTTACTTGGCGGAGTGATTGCTTTTGCAGATCGTGAGTTCGCCACTGTGACTGATTTCAAAGTTGAGGCCGTCGATTGCGGCATGAAAGGCTTTCGTCCCGCTGCCGAACGACGAGTCGTCGTGGAGTTCAATTGCGATCGCATCAACGCGGTTCAACCAGGACTCGTAGTTGTTGGAAAAAATCACAACCTCCGCTCCTTCCACGTCGATCTTGAGTATTGAAATGCGGTCAGGGCCTGCATCAGCCAGCACCGTGGCGATGTCGATCCCGACGATTTGCGACTCTTCGTCGGGCATACATTCCCGGACTTGTTTCGACCACGCTTGTCCATCACGATACGGACTGTCAGCGATAACGAGTCGGGCCTGGCGAGACCACACCCCGGCTTGGATCGTTGTCACCCGATTTCCGTAGGGTGCCATGTTGCGTTGTAGCATGGCGAAATTGTTGTTCGGATCCGGTTCGATGGCGACAACGTGACAGTTTGGGAAACGGGACAGGAAATAGGCGGAAGAATAGCCGACGTTGGCCCCGCAATCGACGACGAACTCGACACCCTTTAAGTCATCAAGACAGGCGTACTCTAACTCAATAAAGATTTGACTGAAGACCCCGATGTCACTCGTGTCGGATCGAACTTGTAGTGGGTGGATCGCTCGATAGGGACGTAATGCGTAAACTGACCCTAGTGGTCTACTGAGCTTTTGGCGAATGTAGCGTCCAATCGCAGGCAGAAGCCCAATCGCCTTGACCAAGTCGCGGAAAAGCCGCAACTTTGCTAGTAGTCCAAACTGTCTAGCCATCGCAAACACCAAGCGTGGTTGATGAATGACTAAATCAGCACGTTACCGAGGCGTTGACAGCCGCAGGCTTGGCAGATCGGGCAGATGCGCCACATGTAGGGTTTCTCACTGCACGTCGGGCAGATGTCGGTGAAGCGTTCGTCGATGGGCGTCATGCACCGCCAGCAGTGGTCGAGCTGATCGCCCTTGCGTTTCGCCTTTTTGGTGTGGACTTCTTGCGGCTTGTGAGACTCCAAACGTTGCGACAAATTCCCCTTCAGGACGTTCAGCCAGCGGGCGTCTTCGGGGCTAAATTGCGTCTTGTCTTCTTCGTAGAGCTTGTTCAGTTTCTCAATGGTCTTCAACGCTTGCGGTTCGACTTCCGTTGAGGTGCGGGATTCAATAACCAATTGCCGGAGACGTTCGATTTCTTCATCAACTGCGACCTTTTTCATCGGTACCTTCCCGGTTGCGAACACGAGTGCGATTGGTACATTGTATCAATCCGG
The DNA here is from genome assembly GCA_043716965.1 of Fimbriiglobus sp. Classification (GTDB taxonomy): domain Bacteria; phylum Planctomycetota; class Planctomycetia; order Gemmatales; family Gemmataceae; genus Fimbriiglobus. Next base: position 177 of record JAYSXU010000471.1, on the reverse strand, counting down.
GCAAATCCCGACTAAATTTTATTCCCCGAGGTATGCGGACCGAATGCGCGGGTCGTTCAATAACACGCTTGCTTGATCGGCAAAAGTCACCCGTCCCGTCTCCAACACGTAGCCCCGATGCGCGACCTTCAGTGCCATGCGGGCGTTCTGTTCGACGAGCAATACGGACGTGCCTTG
>JAYSXU010000048.1:0-6358 GCA_043716965.1 Fimbriiglobus sp. | reverse complement strand
GGTTGGGGTCGAGGCCGACGTGCTGGAGCGTGTGGAACTCGTTGCGGGCGGCGACGACATCGGGCCGCTGCTGCTCGGCCGCGACGGGCGTTTTTTTTGAACGCGATCTTCAACGCCCGCAAGGCGTTCCAGAGGGTGGTCAGGTCGCAGGTGACGCCCAACGTGGCCCGCACGCCTGCGAGTGTGAGGCTCGGGTTCTGGGCCACGGCCTGACGCCGTTCGGCTTCATGGCGGCGGTAGAACGGCACGCGGTGGTTGAGCGGCGGTCGGGCGGCGATCTCGCCAGTCGATTCGTACCGTCGGATGAACAGCCGCACCCACTCCGCACTAATGGCGTACTTGCGACCCAGCTCGGCGAGCGAAAGCCCCGCCTGATAATCGGCCAAAACCCGCGTTCCCAAATCGAGAGAAAACGCACGCATCGCCGCCTCCGGTGTCAGGAAAACCACAGCCGGACATAACCGAGATCAGAGCGCAAGTCGGAAGTTCAAAATGCTCTAACAGGTGTCATTAGTTCACTGGGCTTCGGAAAAGCAATTTTCACCACAGAGACATAAAGCAATCTAAAACCAATAGGAGTTACGCAGTCATGCCCAAATTCAAAACCGATCACGAAAACACGAAAGTACGAAATCACGAAAAAATCCATAAGCATCGGGGGTTTATTTCGTGCTTTCGTACTTTCGTGTTTTCGTGATCCTCTGCGTTTTTGATTGGAATCGGAAATCCTACGGTAAACACTGTTGCTCTGCGTAAGTCTTATTAGTCTTGGATTGCTCTGCGTTCTCTACTACTCTGCGGTGAACATTCTTCAAGAGAAGACAGAAATGAGTTTGACCGCTTCCCGAAACGCCTAAAATTACGCCTCTGTCCCCGTCCGCTGTTCTTGCATCGAACTGGCCACCATGCCGATTGACATTACCGCAATTCCGCAACTGGCGCGCAACCTGAATCGGGTTGTAGAAATTGCGGGGATTTTGGCGAAATACGGGCTGGCGGATTGGCTGGACCGGCTGGACACCCGGTTCTTGCGGCGATGGACAAAACACACGGCGTTGCAAACCCTCACCGAGATGAGCCACGAGCAACGGGTTCGGCTGGCGTTCACGGAGTTGGGGACGACGTTCATCAAACTCGGGCAGATGCTCAGCACCCGCCGTGATCTCATCGGACCGGCGCTCGCCAACGAGTTGGCTCATCTGCAATCCGACGTGCCCGGCGATCCGTTCGAGCAGACCAAAAAGACGATCGAAAGCGAGTTGAAGAAGCCCCTCGGAGAACTGTTCGCCAAATTTGATGACGTGCCGCTTGCGTCCGCTTCGATCGGTCAGGCGCACCGGGCGTGGTTGCCGGACGGTCGGGAAGTGGTCGTCAAAGTGCAACACCCGGACATCACGTCACGGGTGGAAAATGACCTGTCGATTCTCGCGGAGTTGGCGGGGCTGGCAGAAGAGTACCTTGCGGACGTGCGGGCCTACCGTCCGGTCCAAGTGGTAGCGGAGTTTCAAAAGGTGTTGCGCCGCGAACTCGATTTTCGCCGGGAATTACGGCACTTGCAGATCTTCAACAAGAACTTTGCGAAAGATGACACGGTGCGATTTCCGGTTCCGTTGCCGGAGTTGTCGTCCGAAAAAGTGCTGACGATGACGTACCTGAAAGGGCTGCCCCTCGGCAAACTGGGCTTTGCGATTTCCACAGGCTTGGACGCGGACGAACTGGCCCGCCGTGGTGCGCGAGCATTCCTGGACATGATCTTCCGCGACGGCTTTTATCACGCCGACCCGCACCCCGGCAACATTCTTGTGATGCCGGACGGGGTGATTGGGTTGCTGGATGCGGGCATGGTCGGGCGTGTCGATGAAAAGTTGCGGTCGCAAATCGAACGGGCGATGGTCGCCGTGCTGGCGAACGACGCGGCGTCCATGACCGACCTCATCATGCAAGTCGGGGAAGTGCCGCCGCACTTCGACCCCACTAGCCTGCAATCGGAAGTCGCCGACCAACTCGCGTTTTACTGGGGGATGCCGCTCGACCAATTCAACCTGGGTGCGGCACTCGACGAACTGACGGAAGCCATTCGCCGCTATCACATCCTGTTACCCGCACCGCTCGCAATGCTGTTAAAAGTGCTGGTGATGCTCGAAGGCACCGCGCGGATTCTCAGCCCGACGTTCAACTTGGTCGAGGTGCTGGAACCGTACCGCAAGCAGTTCGTGCGCCGCAGGTTATCACCCAAATTGTTGATGCGAAGATTCCTAATTGCGGCCCGCGATTGGGACGAGGTGTTACAAGCCCTGCCCCGATTGACCCGCGACCTGATGACTTTTGCCCGCCGTCAAGAATTCGCTGTGCAATTGCAACACCAACACCTCGAACCCAGCGTCAACCGCCTCGTCTTCGGCATGATGACGAGCGCACTGTTCGTCGGCTCCGCACTCCTGTGGGCCTCGAAAGCCCCACCCACATTGGGTGATGTCTCCGTGTTCGGGTGCATCGGGTGTCTGGTGAGCGGCGTCCTGGGGTTCCGGCTATTCCGTGCGATCCAGAAGTCCGGCAAGTTGGAGGATTGATGATGTGATATGTTGGGTTCTGTGCAATCATTTGCCTGAGACCCACACTTCAATCTCACCCTGTGTTTCAACGTGTTTCAACTTCACACCGAGCATATTGCGATACTCGGCGGCTTTGGGATCACCTACAAAACATCCGACTCGGATATTATCAGTTGGCACATGACCCCAGTATTGTTTCGTTGGTTCACTGCGATGGGATAATGCCCAGATGCGGTTAGGTTCGCTGTTGTCGGTGTAATGCCAATTCACCATGTACATTGCGGGCCAAACCTTCCAATAGTCGCCGGCCACGTGGGTGCAACGGGCTGCGATCAACTCGTTGAGTCCGTCGGAATGGCTGGTTTTTAGGCGGTTTTTCACGACAGATGCCGACGGCGGCCCCCAGACGGTGGGCACGGCGAGGAGCGTGAAAACCATGCCCAGTGTCTGGAGCCGGTTTGCCCCACGGGCGGATACGCTGGCGAGGAGCGGGCGTAGAAGACAGAAGCAGACGCCGACGTGAATCATCACGAAACTCGGCACGGCGTACCGCCAGCGGCCTTGGAATAAAACACACATTGCCGCGCAATATAACAGAGACGAAATGAGTATTGCACACAGAGTGAAGAGGCCCTGTCTGTTGGCCGTTCTGTATCGCTTCATCAATAGCAACGCCATCGCCATTGCAAACATCACGGCGCCACTTGCGGCCCATGTCACGGGGTGCAATTCGTTCCAATAGTCTGTCACCGCGAGTTCTAACAGAGCTTGCCATTCACTAACCGGCGGGCGGACGATCCAGGTGGTGCGGTATGGCGTGGTGCGTTGCAGGAACATCGCGCACACGGACCCGACGCCGCACAGGCCGACGCCGTAAACGATCTTCGCAACGAGGGGGTGCGACGCGATTTGTTTGACGCTGGTCTCGCGGGGTAACAGCGATTCGGGATCATCGCCACTGAACCACCGCGTGAACGGGATTAAGGTTGCGAGTGGCAAGAACATTAGGCCCATCGCGGAGTTGACCCACGACCCGATGAGGAAGCACGCTGCCCCGATCATGACACGCCGTGTCCACGACCAATGGTTGTTTTCCGCAATCAACAGCCCGCAGAACCCGAGTGCCATCGAGACGGCGAAGACGTTGAACGTACTGAAGAACAGCCACTGAAACTGTGCGGGGGCTAGCGTGACGAACAGGGACAACGCGACGAGGCCGATGGCTCCCGACAACCGACCGGCGCCGAAGTACCTCGCCGCGAGCGGAAAGCACGCCATCCCCGCCCAGATCGTGATGCCGTTTTGGACGAGTAGGTTCGTGAGGGGGTGGTCGAACGGCGACGCCAGCAGTGCCGTTAGCATCCCGTAGCGGTTTTGTTCCCAGTAGTAGAACGTCCACTTGTGCAGGCTGATTAGTACCGGCACAAGGGAATCGGCGTGGTGTAAACCGTGGAACGTGCTGAGGTCGAGTAGCACGGCGGCCACGGTGATGCCCAGCACCGTGACGGCTCCGGAGTGATAGCGAATCATGCCGTCGGTGCCGCTGTCGCCGTGGTCGCGGTTGCGATTTGTTGCAACAACTTCGGCGTGGCTTTCACGGTGCCTTTGCACTTGGGGTACTTGGTGCAACCGAGGAAGTAACTGCCGCCGCCGAAGCGGGATTTTTGCAACCGCATCGGGGAGTTGCAGTCCGGGCAGGTCTCCGTAATGGTGATGTCGGGCAAGTCCGACTTCGCGGCCTTCGACTTGTCCGATGCGGGCGGCATCGGCGGGAGAATGTCCTTCAGCTTCTCACGCAATTCGGCGTTGATCGACTTCGCGTTGCGGCACTTCGGGTAGCCGCTACACGATAAAAACGGCCCACGCCAACTGGTGCGAATGTGCATCGGGCTACCACACTTTTCGCAGTTGATGCCGGTGTCGGCGGGCTTCACGGGGTTGCCTTGGGCGTCGCAATCGCCCATGTATTTGCACTTGGGGTCCGGGCACGCCAAGTAGCTTTTGCCCACTTTGCTCTGCTTCAACAGCATCTTGTGCTTGTCGCACTTCGGACACATGTGCGGCGTCGGCAACGCGGTGACGACCGGCTTGCCGTCGGCGTTCAGGTTCATCAGCGTCGGGCAATCTGGGGCGCCTTGGCACGTGAAGAAGACGCCGAAGCGGCCTTCTTTGCGGACCATGAACTTGCCACAAGCGGGGCAGGCGATGTCCGTGACCGTCGGCTCGGCGCGTTCGGTTTCGCCTTCGCCGGGCTTGATGTAGCTGCACTTCGGGTCGTCCCGATACCCGGAGCACCCGATGAACGGCTTGCCGGTTTTCGCGCTGAAGAGTTGCAACAACGGCTTGCCGCAACGGGGGCAGTTCTCGCCGACTTCGATGCCGTGCAGGGCGGGCATGTCGGTCTCGGCTTTCTTGAGGGCGATGCTGAACGGCCCCCAGAATTCGTCGAGCACTTCGCGGTAGTTGCACTTCTGCGTTTCGATCTCGTCGAGTTCTTCCTCGAAGTGGCTGGTGAACTTCAAGTTCATGATGCCGGGGAAGTGGGCGACGAGCAAATCCGTGACCACCTTGCCCACGTCTGTTGCGAAGAACCGGCGGGCTTCTTGGCGCACGTAGCCACGGTTCTGGATCGTTTCGATGATGCTGGCGTAGGTACTCGGGCGACCGATGCCTTCCTTTTCGAGCATCTTCACAAGCGACGCCTCGTTGAACCGTGACGGCGGTTGGGTGAAGTGCTGGGACTCGAACAGGTCGAGCTTATCCAGCGGCATTTTGTCGCGGAGTTGCGGCAGTTCCGTGTCGTCTTGCTTGCCGGCAGAGGTCATCACCTTGCGGTAGCCGTCGAACTTCTGAATCTTGCCGGTGGCTTTGAACAGCCCGGCCCCGGCGGTCACTTCCACGTTGGTGACGGCGAAGATCGCCGGGTTCATTTGGCACGCCACATAGCGGTTATAAATCAGCGTGTACAACCGCAGTTGGTCCCCTGCCAGCCCTCCCGCTTCGGCCCGTTGCGGTGTCATGGCGATGTCCGTCGGGCGGACGCACTCGTGGGCTTCCTGGGCGCTCTTGCCGGAGGCGAAGAAGTTGGCTTTCGCAGGCAAGTACGCCGCGCCATACGTGGCCTGAATGTGGGTCCGGACGTTGGTCAACGCATCCGGCGAAATCCGCATACTGTCGGTTCGCATGTACGTAATCAGCGCCACGGTGCCTTCGCTGCCGAGGTCCACCCCTTCGTACAACTTCTGCGCCGTTTGCATGGTCCGGGACGCGCTGAACCGCAGGCGGATGTTGGCTTGCTGTTGCAGCGTCGAGGTCGTGAACGGGCCGGGGGCACGCTCCGGGCGGTCCTTCTGTTCGATCTTGCTGACGACGTACTTCGCGCCCACGAGCGCGGCGGTAATCGTGTCGGCGTCGGCTTCGGATTTTAACACCGGGTCGGCGCCGTTCCACTTGGCGAGTTCCGCCAGGAACGACCCGGCGGGTGGGTTCGGAATCCCGGCCTTTTCGGGCGTGACAACGGCATCCGGGGTCGCGGTCTCGTCGCCCGTTTCGCGGTCGGAGGCGGCGACTTCCTCGGCATCGGGCTTGTCCGGATCGCCCGCCTTTTCGTCGAGCTTTTCGTCGGCCTTTTTCTTCGCGTAAATCTTGCTCTTCTTCAAATCCACGGCCCACTTCACGCCGCTTCCTTGGGGCGCGAGCAGTGCCGTCAACCGCCAATACTCTTCGGTGCGGAACGCTTCGATTTCCCGTTCCCGGTCCACGATGATTTTCACCGCGACCGATTGCACACGCCCCGCACTCAGGCC
>JAYSXU010000470.1:0-1381 GCA_043716965.1 Fimbriiglobus sp. | reverse complement strand
TAAGGCCGGAAGAAAGATTTTTTTCCTGTCCACTCACCACTGTCCACTCACCACTCACCCAGGCGATTCACGTCGCCGGTTCGCCGGGAATGCCAATTGGTCGGCGTTACTTCGCATCGGTGACGGGGTGAGCTTCGTACACTCGCACTTGTGGGCCTTCTGCGTTTTCACCTTTTGGCACGCCCAAGTAAAGCTTGCCAGAACTCCAGACGCAGGTGCGTGAGTTCTTCGGTGTGTCCATCTTGGCGATGACTTCGTACTGGGTGCCCTTCTTTTCGATCACCACCAATGCGCTATCACTGGTGGAACAGTAAAGCCGGTTGCGGCGCGAATCGAAGTGAGTGTCGTCGATGCCAGCCGGAATAACGATGTTTGTCAGTTCCTTCCCGGTCTTGGCGTCCATGACCACGACCATTGGCTTCTTCGGGCAGCCGATGAACAGCAAGTTGTTCGCGGCATCGTAAGCAATCGGGCTACCGCCATCGGCGTTTGACATCGGGAATTGTTCGACAGTTTCGTTCTTGGTCAGGTCAACCACGCCGATCACGTTCGGCTTGGTCAACACCGCGAACACTTTCATGGCTTTTTTGTCGATCTTGAACCCGTGAACAGCGGCGGGCAATTTGACGGTAGCCTTCACGTCGCCGGTCTTGGCATCCAACACAGACATGACGTTGTCTTGGCCGACGTAAACGGTCTTGGTGTCCGAGTTGTAGTGGACGTTGTCGGCGTTGGGTGCTTTCGTGGAAAAGACCTGTTTGAAGTCCTTGCAATCAAACCCGTTGCACACCCCAGCGCCGTTGCCCGCGTAAACCATGTCCAGATCTGCGGCATACGCCACGCCGGAGATTTTGCCTTGGCCCGCGACTTGTTTAACGAGCTTGCCCGCCTTCAAATCCACAACGTCCAGTGTGTTGTTCGGCTTATTTGCCACGAACAACCGCTGGCCTTTCGCGTCCACTGCCAAGTGGTCGAGCTTATCGTCAACGCCCTTCAATTGAATCGTTTGCACCAGCACAAGCGGTGCTTCGGCAGTCGGCGCGCGACCCGCGACCAGCAACGAAATGGCCACGGCTAACAACGCGATTTTCGTCACAGTTTTCATCGCCTCTCCCCTCAATCGACGTCAGGATGGGATGTTGGAATTTCAACACCGCAACACCCGTCGGTGTATGAAGTCCGCTATTCGTGTGGTGAGAAGTTTCCGAGAAGCCGCCCAGGGGGTAAGCGTCTCGGAAGTTGGTGAGAAAGTTGTTCCCGGTTGCAGAAGAGTGGTTTTCAACCCCACCGGGGTTGCTCCATTAGGCGTCTGGCAGGATACGATTTACCCGGCGAACGGCGCGACGTCAGTCCGCCGGTGTTGACGCCGGAGCACACCGGC
>JAYSXU010000469.1:0-12474 GCA_043716965.1 Fimbriiglobus sp. | reverse complement strand
ATTTTCGTATCATTGTTGGAAATGATGAACTATTTGTCCGATTCCACGACTTCACCTTGTAATCCGGCGAGACCTTCACTGCCGAGGCGGATGATTTCGCCGTTCACATCAACTTCAAACAGGCCGTCAAGCTGTTGGTAACTGCGGATGTGGATAATGGTGCCGGGAGTTAAACCCAGTTCGCGCCAACGGCGGAGGCGTTCGGGATTATCGTCTTGGGCTTCGCGGATGACGACCCGTTGCCCTTCGCCGAAGTCGCACAGCTTGCGCAGGTCACGTTGGAGCAGTTCCCCGGTGCGGCTGGGGATGGGGTGGCCGTGCGGGTCTTCAATGGGTTCGCCGAGGTGGGCGGCGATCGCCTGCTCCAGACGCGGCGAGATGGCGTGTTCCAGTGCCTCCGCTTCGGCGTCCACTTCGCTCCAGTCGAGGCCGAGAACTTTCGTCAGGAATAGCTCAATCAAGCGGTGGCGGCGAATCACCCGTCGGGCTTCCAACACCCCTGAATCGGTGAGCTTGGCCCCTGTTCCAGGGGTGTAGTGAATCCATCCTGCCTCCCCGAGACGTTTTAACATCCCGGTCACGGACGGCGCTTTCACACCGAGTATGACGGCAATATCTGCCGGGGACACGACGCGATCATCCCCCCCGAGCCGATGAATCGCTTTCAGGTAATCCTGCACGGCTCGGGTGAGAGTTTCGCTCATGCGGGTCAGCCAGTGGGAGGGTCTGGTATCGGTCGAGGCTATCCTAACCCGGATCAGGAATTGAACCACGAATAACACGAAAGAAATCCGGAAAGTGTGACCGGCGGGTAAGCATCATGAGAGTCGGTGGGAAATTTATCCACTGTACTAGCATTATTTGCCTTCAGGCTGAAAGCCTGGGAGCACTCAGCCCAGGGCAAGGAGGCTTGACGACGACGCCCTGGGTCGTCACCGTGGTATTTCTCAGCCTGAAGGGCTGACAGCGATCCGGGAACCCAGGGTTACGCCGAAGCGGCTCACCCTGGGCTGAGCGCTCCCAGGCTTTCAGCCTGAAATCCGGCAAACTCTGTGTAAACGTTCACCACCAAATGTGACGCTCACCCGTGACCGGCACGCATCACGGTGCGGACAAAATTCGTGATATTCGTCTGATTCGTGGTGAACAATCTGGATTAGCGTGGCGTTGGTCGCAATTCGTTCAGGAGAAATGCTGCCGCCCTCTCACACGCGCCGGGTATGGCCACTTGCTCGCGGAGTTTTCGCAATCGCTCGACGACGACATCTCGCGAGGCGGGTGACTTCAACCACCCGATGATGTGGCTGGCGATTTCATCACTGCTGTCGGTTTTCGTCAGGTACTCTGGAAATAGTGTTTCATCCGCCAGCAAGTTCACGAGGCTGATGTACTTGCAGGTCATGAATTGTCGGCTCACAAATCGGGCAAACGGGGTAATTTTGTAGACCACGACAGTGGGCTTCAGCCGGTACATCAACTCCAACCCGACCGACCCCGACACGGCCAAGCAGGCATCGGCTGCTTCAATCAATTCCGGCGTTCGCCCGATCTGCACTTCGATCGGTAACCCACTTCCCAGTAGCATTTCGCGGACGACGGCGGCTTGCGATTCTTTGAACGCGGCCACGCAAAATCGCACGTTGGGAACGGCTGCTTGGATCTTGTGGGCGGCGGCAATCATCAGCGGGAAGTTCGCCGTCACTTCTTGGCCACGACTTCCGGGTAACAACGTCACCAGTGGCGAATCCGCTCGGCGCTGCGAATCAACGTACCCCTGGTCCAGTTTCTGTACCGCGAGTTCGTCGAAGTACGGGTGGCCAATGTAGTGGGTCTCGACACCTCGGTCGCGGTACCATTTTTCTTCAAACGGTAACGCCGTGAGAACCGTTTTTATCCAGCGTTGCATTTTCGACACTCGCCAACCGGCCCAAGCCCAAAGTTGCGGCGGCACGAAGTAATAAACGGGGATACCAGCCCGGTGCGCCCGCTTGGCCAACGCCCAGTGGAAGCCGGGGTAGTCAATGACGATCACGGCATCCGGCCGGTGCGTGCGGAAGTACACCTCGGCTTGGCGGGCAATGCGTAAAAATGTGGGTAACCGAATCAGGGCGCGCCCGATCCACATCACGGCGAGGTCCGTGAGCGGGTAATGCAAATCCACCCCGGCGGCGACCATCTTGTCCCCGCCGAGACCGACAATCTTGATACTCGGCTCATGGTGTCGCAAAATCTCGACCAGATTTGCGCCGTGAAGATCGCCACTCGGTTCGCCGGCACTGACAAATAAATGCATCGCCGACATCCCTGTCGAGGTCAGACCGGATCAGAACGTAAGGTCGCACAACCCGACGAACCGAATTCGCAACGGCATCCGACTGCTACTCCGCCGCCTTCGCAGACGCGGGTATCAGTTCACCAGTCGAGGTCCGCTTCGCGCCGGGCAAATCGGTTGCTTCGGCCACTTTGCGATAGCCCATCGAATGAAGAACTTCGAGGACTTCACTCCAAGTCGGGAAGGGGCGGCGATTATCCCGCTTGTAGCGATCCATTGCCTTCATGAAGTCGGTTTCATGATCGGTGTAATCGCGCTCGCACGTCGTGGGGTCGATGAGCCGCCGACGTTCGCTCTTTTTGCGTTTTTCCGCTGCGTTCGCGGCGCGACGGCGGTCCGTTGCAACCGGAATGTTACGCTTGCGTCGGTCGCTGCCAAACCCGTCGGCGGGGGCCGAGGAGTCCGGAGTTGCCGAGGTCGTTGCAACCGCAGGCGTCGTAGTCGTGTCTGTCATAGTCAACGCATCCTCATCACCGATTGGGGGTGGCCGGGGATGCCAAGCATTCCATGCCGTGAAGCGAGGGGACGCACCACAGCACTCAAACCGTAAAGGATGAACGGGAACTTTAGGCTACCCGGCGGGCGAACCCTGTCAACTATAATTCACATTCCACAAGAAGAGTGGGTTACAGCGATGGAAAGATGTAACGAACAGGAAACAGACTCCGACGATCGAAAAGAAACTCAAGACCGCACCCGCCGCGAGCCGAAGATTTCACAAATTCTTTCTTCAACAGCGGACTGGTACCCACAACGGTCATGACCCGGTTTGAAACGATCAACCTGATTCGACTGTTCGACTTCTACCTGGCGGTGATGTTACTGCTCAGTTTTGCCCGCCGGTACATCGTGTACTGGGACACCATTCGCGTCGTGTTAGCGGTCCGGGGTCGGTGGCCGAAGTTGCTCAATCGCATGAAACAGCACCACGGCGTGCTGGTCACCGCCGAAGTAATCCGCCCCCTCGCGGTGGCGATGGCGTTAACGTTGGTGCAGATGATCTGCTCCCGGCTGATCTGGCCGACGGCCACGCTCGCCGGGTCCGAAGTGCTGGCGTATTGGTGGAAATGCACGATTCTGGTGGTCGCCATCGCCCCGATGGTCGCGGTCGATGTCTACTTCTTAATCCGCGTCGGGCGGTTCAACCGAAGTGAGACCGAAATGTACCTCGACAAAGCCGAACACTGGCTCGGGTCGTGGAAAACCCCGGCCATCCGTGCCGTGACGTTGGGCTACGTCAACCCGCACCGCATCGTGGACCAAGAAGTCAAAAAAAGCCTCGCCCACCTCGGCCAAACCGTCAGTTGGACCGCTTGGTGGGTCTCCGTCCAAGTGAGTTGCCGCGTGGCGTGCGGCCTCACGATCTGGTTGTTGTGGGCACTGTTCAGCAAAGGATAAAGCTCGGCAAATTGAGCGAGAGAGGCTGTTGAAGTATGATCCTTGAAGTCGCAATACTTGACGTTCGCTCAGGTTCCGAACCACTATTCGAGGCGGCGTTTGCAGAAGCCCATCCGCTGATCGCGTCCGTCCCCGGCTACCTCGGGCACGAACTTCAGCGGTGCCTGGAGAACCCACGCCGTTACATTTTACTCGTCCGGTGGCAGCGACTTGAGGACCACACCGAGGGGTTCCGTAACTCGCCGCAGTACCAACGTTGGAAGGAATTGCTGCATCACTTCTACGACCCCTTCCCGACCGTTGAGCACTACCGCTCCGTGTTCAGCGGGCGCTGAAAGGCTTAACCTCTCAGCGCGGGCTGTACGAAGACGGTTGGATTGGCTCAGCTTCCGATCAATACACCGCGTCCTTGTCAACTTTCCCCGCCGCGGCACCGGCAACTCCGCCGCCGTAGCGGGCGTGCCAGCCTTCGGTGGCGCGGACGTTGTGGAGGTCGGCTTGGGTGTAGCCGTACTTCGCAAACCACGGCGTGCCGGTTTTGACGATCGCGTCGGTTTCCTTCACACGGCGAACGCACTCCGTTGACGCGAACTTCTGCCGTTCGGCGGGGCTGGTGTAGGTGAAGAATTCCTTCCAGAACGCCCGCCCGCCGAGGATGCCACTCGCCCCGGCCTTCATCGCCATTTCCACTTGCTTCTTGTACTGGTCGTAATCCACACCTGCACTCAACAGAACCCACGGCTTCACGCAAACGTCGTTGAGCTTCTTCAAATTGTCCGTCAGCACTGCGTCCGATTCGACGCCGAACGTGCCGGGGAACTCCGCTTTGTACACGTCACAATACCGGCTCAAAATCCGGGCGGATTCGATCACCGTGTTGGCTTTGCGGGCGAGCTTGCTGGCGGACTTGTCGTCCTCGCCGTTGTACGGGAAGTGGATCGGTTCCAACAGAAACAGGATGTCGTGGGCCACGCACTCGTCGTAGATTTCGCGGGTGAACTGGAAGTTGCGTTCGGCGGAATCGAATTCATCCGGTTCAAATTGGGCGAGCAATTTCACCGCGTCCGCACCGCACCGCTTGATCTTCGCCACGCTCCAACCCGGTTCGACTTCGCCGCAGGGTGCGCCAGCCTTGTTCTTTTCCGCGCCGGACTTTTCGACGCGGACGAGCAACCCGGTGCTGGGCGGGACGGCGAAGGCCGCGACGGTGCTAGCGTAACCGTAGTAGCCGTCCACGAGCAACCCGGAGCAGTGCGGCGACAGTTCGCGGCTGAGCATGACCTTAGCGTCAACGATTTCGCTGTACGTGGCGTCTTTGCCGGTCGCCTTTTTCATCATCGACATCATCGAACTGTTTTGGTCCGTGGCCACCATCGTGAGGGTGCCGTTGGCGTTGCTGATGCGTTGCAGCCCACGCAACTTGCCGGGTGTGAGACCCAGACCGTAGAGCCGGGTAATCGAATGGGACATGCGGGATTCATCTCCGTGATAGGTTCAACCGATTCTGAAGTTTCACCCGAATCTTACGGAGACGTGGTCAAGCGAAAAGCCCATGCGAAGAAGAACGTTCACCACAGAGACACAGAGGCACAGAGAAATCAGAATAATTTGTTCTGGATTTCTCTGTGCCTCTGTGTCTCTGTGGTGGAATCGGTTTTCAGTGTCCGTTCAGACAGGCTTGAACACCTTCAGTGGATCGAACCCGGCGCCCAGGATTTTCTTCGCATCCAGGCCCAGCCACTGGTCAAGCACGGCCGCGTACACGCTTCTAAAGTCCGTGTTGTGAACGAGGTTACCGTCTTCGAGCTTCGTCAGGCTCGGGTGCTTCCCGAGCAAGCCGCCGTTGACGCGACCGCCGACGAGAAACATCGGGGCGCCGGAGCCGTGGTCGGTGCCGTGGCTGCCGTTTTCCTTCGCCCGTCGCCCGAACTCGGAGAAGGTCATCACGCACACGCGGTCCTTGTGCCCCCGTGCGGCCATGTCTTGGTAGAACGCGCTGATCGCTCCAGACACTTCGGCCAACAAGCGCGCGTGGCTGCCGGTTGCTCCACCCTGCCCCGCGTGGGTATCGAAGCCGTCGATCGAGACGTAGAAGATGCGAGCGCCGATCCCGGCGTCAATCAGTTGCGCCGCCAGCTTCAACCGTGTGCCGAGGCCGTTGGCGGGGTAGGTCGCTTTGGCTTCGTAGCTCTTGCCCACGTCTTGCAACCGTTGGCTACTGGCGTAAGTGTTGGTCGCGGTGCGGCGGACAAAGTCGAGCATGTTGGTTTGCGAGGTCGCCGGCACCGTGCCGGACGCCACGCCTTCAATGAGCTTCTTTTGCGATTGCTTGTCCGAGGCACTCGCCGAGGTCATCTTCAGTTGGAAATCCGCGAGGCTTGCGATGGACGGCACGCGGGCCGGGGCACCGTTGAGGGCGAGCGGGGCGGCTTCCTTGCCCGGTTCCGGGATGTGGAAACCGGGGATGGGCTGTTGCTTGAGTGCCTTCCCGATCCAGCCTTCGGTGATGTTCTCCGCCGTGCTGGCCGTTTGCCAAATGTCCATCGAGCGGAAGTGCGACTGGTTCGGGTTCGGGTAGCCGACGCCCTGCACCACGCACACGGCTTGGTCTTCAAACAGCTTGGCAAGCTCAGACATCGCGGGGTGCAACGCGAAGTCGTCGGTCAACTTCATGGCGTCGTCCTTCTTGATCCCGATCGTGGGGCGAAGCTTCACATATTCCGGGTCATTGAACGGGATGACCGTGTTCAACCCATCGTTCCCGCCTGTCAATTGGACGACAACCAGGATCGTGTCCATCGACCCGGCTTTGCCCGTTGCAGGGGCGGCAAGTGCGGTCTTGCCCAAGAAACTCGGCACGGTCGCGCCGAACCCGAGGATTGTGGATGTCTTCAAAAAATCGCGGCGGTCGGTCATCGGATGCCCTCTGTGATGTAACTTAAAACCGTTTCGCCACAGAGGGCACAGAGAGCCACAGAGCAAAGCAAAACAATTTCTTTTCTTCCTCTGTGGCTCTCTGTGCCCTCTGTGGTGAAAAATCTTCTTTCAGTCCAATTGAAATTCGGGGAGCGTTAGTGTTAAGTGGACCACGGTGCGGATGCGGTGGTTTGCGTTGTCTTCACGTGTCCAGTAGATCGGCGTTTTGGCCGACTTCGTTTGTTTCAAATAGTCGAGTAACTTGGCCCTTGTATCCGGTGGCGTGTCGTTTTGCAGGAAGACGCTCAGCAAGAAATCCACGACCTCGTCGTCCGTCGTGCGGTTGTGCTTGGCAAACGTCGTGACCGGGTCGCAGCGTGACCCGAAGCGGCTGTCTTCGGTGCTGGTGAGCGCCAAGGCGAGGTTCTGACGGAACAGCAGCGTTTGCCCGTTGAGCCACGCCGGGCCACCGTCCCACCCCTTCACGGACGGCGGCGCGAATAGAATTTGCCCGAGTGATTCCAGGGCTTGCGCCAGCGGCAACAGGCCGACGTTGCCTTCCAAGCCGCGCACGATGCCGACTGCAAAATCGACCGGCGACTTCACTTTTTGCCGGTACGCATCACTGCTGAAGAAGTGGTTGGATCGCAGTATCGTCTCGACCAATTTCGCGGTATCAAAGCCCGATTTTTGGTACTGCTCCGCAAGTGAATCGATCAACTCTGCCGGTGCCACCTCAATGTCACTGACCAAAAAGCGGTACATCTTTCGGGCGATAAACTTCGGGCAAGCGGATTGATCGAGACAAATCGAAACAACGTCGTCGGCCTTCCACACTCCTGTTTTGCCGAGGACCGTTTTCTCGCCGTCGTCGTGCTGTTTCGCGTTGAACGTGCCGCGACCGTCCTTGATCTCGTACCCGGTGAACGCCCTGGCCGCTTCGCGGATGTCCTTTTCGCTGTAGTGCCCGATGCCGAGCGAGAAGAGTTCCATCAACTCGCGGGCGTAGTTCTCGTTCGGTTTGCCTTTCTTGCTTTCGACCGTGTCGAGCCACACCATCATCGCGGGATCAGTGGACATCGCGCGGAGCAGTTCACGGAAGTCGCAGAGGGCAAACTTGTGGATCAACCGATACTGTCCCAACATGTATCGGGCGTTTTGCACCTTCGCCAAACTGGTGGCGAAATGGTTGTGCCAGAACAGCGTGATTTTTTCTTGCAACGGGTGCGGTGAACGCAAGATGCGGGCCAGCCACCACGCCGCGAGTTGCGTCCCAGATGCCCCCTTGGATAAGCTCCGTTCGGACGCCATAAACTCCGAAGTCCGTTCGTAGTCCGCGTCCGGCTTGTCGCCGTTTAGTAAACGGGTGATGGTCGCATCCGGGCCATCCTTCAGCCCCAGTTGAAGCTCCGCCCACGTCGCGCCGAACCCGGCGCGACGGTACAGGTGCCCGACTTTCGCCAGTGACCACGGGCTGTCAGTCGAAGGGCGATACGCTTCCCACTGTTGCATTCGATTTCTCCGAGTGGGCACTTAATTCATTTTTGGACAGGATTAACAGGATTTGACAGGATTAAGAATGATTTTTCAGTGCTGCTAATCCTGTTAATCCTGTCTAAATCTCTTACTTTTGCTTGCCGAATTTCCACTCGAACTTCAGCTCGTAGGCGTCGGTCTGGTGGTCGATTTCCAAGGTAGGGTTGCCGAGCGTTTGCAGCCAGTCGGAGATTTGCCGCACTTGTTTCTTGGCTTCATCCAGCCCGATGCCTTGGGTTAATACCGTGTTGGTGATGAGCGCATCGGGGTAGTTGCGGAGGAACTCGGCGGCACCGTTGCCGTAGCCCTTGCCGCGCCAAACGGCAGGGGACGACTTTGCAGGGTCAAGAGGTTTTTGCAGTTCCGGAATTAGGTCTTTGATCAGGCTCGGGCGTGAGGCCACGACGAGATGTTCCCCAATCACTGCGAAACTGGGTGCGGTGTTGAACCGGAGGTTGCCGGGGTCCGCGTCGTTGGGGAACGGCTTATCTTCGGGGAAGCGGTAGGTGACGATCTTCACGCCGTCGTGAGTTTCGTCGCTCATTTTCACGCCGGTTTGCGTGCTAGCCACGAACCCCGCCGCACGTAACGCCGAGGTAGCGGTCTTGCCGAACTGCGGGTCACGCATGGAGGTCACGATCGCGGCGGCAGGGTAGGTGACATCGGGCGACTTGTCGTAAAGCTTCTCGGTGGTGTTGACCGCAACGACACGGTGGTACGGCCCGGACATTTCGAGCAGCTTGCTAAAGGTGGTCCCCGGTAACAACTTCGAGATGTCCTTGTCCGCTTTCTCGAAGTCTTTGAGTTGTTGTTCGTTGAGTAGTTTTTTGCGATCAATCCAGAGCGTGCAGAAGTCGAGGTAGAAGCTTTGGCTGTAGACGACGCCTTTCGGTTCGAGCAGTGGTAAGCTTGCCGGTTGACCAGCGGGTGGTGCGTGCAGGACGAACTCGGGCGGCAAATCGGCGCGCTTCGCGGGGAGCTTCAAGACGGCCTTAAGTCCCGCTGACGTGCCGTACAAACCTGCGGTGATAAAGTCACTCCGCCGAACCGCATCAATGCTACTGCCCAGCACAATGGTTTGCAGGAAGTCCTTGCGGGTGGCTTCAAAAAAGTCTTTAGTCGCTTGGGATTCCTTGGACTTCGCAAAGTCAAACCACACCCACGCCAGCGGTTCACCGCCCAGCAACTTCCGCGCGGCTTCCGGACTTGCCAACGCCCCGATCGAACCGTCCGAGGATTTGGAGACGGCGAGGTCTAACCCCTTCTGCAACGCGGTCTCATTGTTGGCGATGTATAACACTGCTCCGAACCGCGCCGCGTGGAATTCTTTGCCGAGGTGGACCGTGTCGCACCCCTTGTAGGTAGCATGTCGCAATTTGGAGTCGTCTGCATTGGCCCCACCCCCGGCTTGCCGGGCGACTTCTTCTTCCAATGCTTTCAGTGCGAGTTTCACGAACTCCGTTGTGGTCTGTTCGCCAGTGCCTTGCATGACAAGCAGTGTCGGTGCGGGGTCTTTGCCCGCTACCGTCCCGATTGCGATCCCGTTGCCGGCGAGCTTATCGAGCAGTTGCGGCCAATCGGTGCCGAGTGCGCGTTCGTAGTAACCGAGGAGCTGATAGAACCGCCGCAAGGTCGTCGAGTTCAGGACTTCGTGCACTTGCGGTAGGGTTTGCGCGGATTGATAGGCGTCGAGGTTGCGTAGGGTTTCAACCAGTTTGCGCGGTTGCTCCACCACGACAACCAGATTGGCTTCGCGCGGCATCCGCAACAACGGGTCGTGATCGGAAGCAACCACTGGCGTGGCGAAAACGAACGTCAGCCCAAATGCAATCCACCGCTGGTACATGGCAACCTCTCATCGGCGACGACGATCATCATGCCAAACTGTACTTCCGGAAGTGGTGCGAAGTTTCAGGAAATCTCGGGCGGCGTTACCAGGTCGTGGGTTGTCGGAAGTGAACGGTCTTCCCGCGGCGGGCGGCCTTTGCTGGGGTGGGTGACGCCCCAAAATTTGGCGACGAACAGCAGTTGTTTCGCCAAGCCGTGCAGCACCTGGACTTCTTTGTGGCTCGGCATTCCACGCACAATCACGTGGCGCACGACGTGAAAAATTCCATCGGCCCGGTGGTCCCACAAATACCGCACCGCGACGAGGCTTTCCTGGAGGTGCTTGAAGAGTTGCTCTTGTTCCGCGTAACTGGCCGGGGGGTCGAGGGGTGATTCCGACGGCTGGCGTTTGAGCCACTGTTTACGCAACTCATACAGACACACCGCCACCGATTGCGCGAGATTCAGCGACGGGTAAACTTCAGCGGCGGGGATAAACATCATCCCGTGACAGGCGGCAATTTCCACCAGCGTCAACCCACTGGGTTCGGGGCCGAAGACGATCGCCGTCGGGGCCACCTCTAACGCCTTGAGCAGCGCGGGGATTTTCTCTTCGGGGGTGCCCCAAAACCCTTTCCGCGTCAGGCCGCCGACTTCACCGGACGTGGCCAACACGAACCCACAGTCCGCGACCGCCTCGGCAAGTGTGGGTACGACCCGCGCCGCTTTCAGCACGTCAACCCCATGCACGGCCATCATGGTAGCGTCTTGGTGTTGCGGATCGGTGACGGGATCGACGAGTACCAGTTCGCTTAAACCGAAGTTTTTCATCACCCGCGCGACCGACCCCAAGTTCCCCGCGTAATGCGGGCGCATCAAGACAACGCGGCACCGGGTTAACTCTGTTTCTGCCATGCCCCTATCTTATCGAACAGCTCCCATATCAAACGAAACAAGCCGGGGGAAACCCGGCTTGCGCAGTTCGTTGCTTACCAGTGTGACGTTACGCCGCGCCCCACTCCGCTTTGGCTTCGCCACAATTCTTGCTCAGGTGAACGTGGGAATCCACATGGTCAACCCAACTGGTAGGAATCAGGTGGTGCTGCCCGTCTGGGCTGTCGTTTTTGGTCAACTTGATTTGGTTACCCAACACGTGATCGACCACGCCCAACTTGTTGCCGCACGAGCCGATGACATCCATCCGCTCCTGGATTTTTGTCGTCGTACCCGTATTTCCCACAGCCTCGGAAGCACGGTTCCCCAGTTGATGGGCCTTTTCTTTGACGAAATCGGCGGCTTCTTCGACGTTTTCGCCAATCTTGTGACCGACCTTGGTCGTAGTCTCCGCGATCTTATGACCGGCTTCTTCGATTTTACCTTTGATGGTGTCTGCCATGATGATCTCCTGGTTGAACGGGAAAGGGTTACGCAACCAGGAGATTAGCAAAGTGCGTGCCACACGTGCCACACGTGCCACAGAGGGGCAGGACGCAAAAAGCCCACGCACGATCGTGCGTGGGCTTTCGGTGGGTTTTCATTTCAATGCTACTTTGACACTACTTCTTATCGACTTTGCCCTTCACGTCCACGGGATCGGTGCCGAGTAGCTTGCCGGTTTTGTCGGACAGGACGTTTGCTAGCAGGCCACTCGGATCACAGCCCGGCGCGATCGAGACGATCTTGCCGCCCTTGGCGATCAGGAAGTTGGTCGGCATCGCCTTGGTTTGGAAGGTGCCCCAGGAATCACCCTTGGTATCGACGGCGTACAACATGTCGAGTTTTTTATCGGCGGCGTACTTGGCCACCTTGGCGTCAGCTTCCTTGAACACGTACAGGCTGATTAACCCCTGACCTTTGTACGCTTCGTGGATTTGTTGGAAGTAGGCCAACTCCTTGTCACAGCCCGAACAGCCGCAGGTCAAGCGGACCATGACCGGGCCTTTCGCCGTTAACTCCGCCAAATCCACGGTCTTGCCGGTCATGTCTTTGATTTTGAACGCGGGGGCCGCTTGACCCACAACAACTTTCGGAACCGGAACCGGGTCCGATGCCATCACGGTAATAGACATCCCAATCAGTAGCAGTCCGGCGGAGAGAACGCGAATCATGGAACACCTTTGGTGAGTCGGGAGCCAACCCGAACGGAGACGAGAAACAACCTGCGGAGGTGCAACACTACCAGAGTTCGACGGGACAGGAAACGGAAAAACCCGAAATATGTGAGCCGATGGGTCTCCCGCGTTTTTTAACTTTTCCTTTTGACTTGCTGCGGGTTGAGTGACCTAATCAGCGGACTCCCCTGTTGAAACGAGGTCTGCCGTGCGAACTTCTTCCGTCTTCGTGATCGTTGTGCTTGCCACCAGCACGTGTTTCTCACCGGCTACGGAGCCGCCCAAACTTAAACCGGCTGCGGAACTGCCGGAGGTCAAGGGGCTGCCGAACCCGTTCACGTTTAGCGATGGTTC
>JAYSXU010000468.1:0-4107 GCA_043716965.1 Fimbriiglobus sp. | reverse complement strand
CCGGTTTCGTTGTTCAGCGTTGGAGGATGTCGATATGATCGGCGCAATCGTGTGATGTTAATAGGTCTGGCAGCTTCCTGGGTGAGGGAGAGTCTTGTCGTCCGGTTGGAAGGAGTCTGTGATGAAATTCCTCAGCTTAATCCTGTGCAGTTTGTACTTGGTCGATGTTCAACCACTTCAAGCGGATGACGCAAAGCCTGCCATTACTGAACCGCTATTGGAAGCACTCCTAACGTTTAAGTCCGATCGAGGTTGGTTGTTCGAGGAAAGTTCGGATTTCTTCTGCACTTTGGCCGCATTGAATGCCAATCAAGATTGTAACGTCAGCGGTTTCTCGAAAGGTCGGGCCTTCACGATCACGGCTGAAAAGCGAACCTATGTCATCGCAATTCTCGGAACTGTGCCTATTAGCATTTCGGGTAGTGATGTGCAGAAAATACTCTTGTACGATGAGAATGGCAAACTTCTCGATCACTTGGCCTGCGGCATCAACTCACGCTACGGTCACTTGCTAACAGGTGGTCGGCACATGGACGATCACGACAGTGCGCGACTGGTGATCCGGTTTATCCCAAACTACAAAAGCAACTGGCACAACTGGCACATCATCACTCATGCTTACAAGTCGTACACATTTCGAGCTGAGGAAAAGAACGAACCCGTCGATTGGGTGAATCTCGGTCTGATTCGCATTGCAATTCGTGGTGGGAAGTTTCAAGTGTTGTTCCCAGATTTAACGAAACCGGACGCGAAAGGACCGCCGGAGTAAGTTTTTGCAGGTCAAGGTCGAGCTTCGACCTTGACCTGCAAAAACTTGAAACCCTGGAAAGCCCCCTATTTTCCTTCCTCCACCCGCTCTTGTCGTTCACCCACTCATATCGCTATATTCACTGCTTCGGCTGCATCTGGCTTCGCTGTTCCTCGTGTGCTTTGGCCGACACGCGGTAAGGTTCGGTGAGGGGAATTTTTCGCTATGACTGAAACATTGATTGACCTTCGCGCACTTCTGGTGGAACGCGAAGAGTTTGAAGGCAGCATGGTTTCCAAGCTGCGGGAAGGGCTGGCCCAAGGCGGGCCGCAAGTCAAAGCTTTGAAGGAAATCAACGAAACGCTGACGAAACGACTCGCGGCGGCTCAGCCACCGCAGCAGAAAAAGTTACACCTCAAGCTCGGCGTCGTGGCGTTCTTCCTCGGCAAAATGACCGACGCGGTGGAACAACTCAAGCAGTCCGAAGGGCCGCTCGCGGCGTTCTTCCTCGGGCGTGCCCACGCCCAACGGGGTGAGTACGACGACGCACTGAAGTCGTTTGAACGGGCCGAGAAAACGGGCTACGCGGCCCAGCAGGTGCAACTGCAACGCGCCGGCGTGCTGCGGCTGCAACTGCACATCGGCGAGGCGAAAACGATTCTGGCGAAGCTGAAGGACATGGCCGCTCACAACGCGGAGTATCACTACCAAGAAGGCGGCATTGCCGAAGCCGAAGGCGACGTGCCCCGCGCCGCGAAGTCTTACGAACGGGCCGTGGAACTGGACCCGGCCCACACCGGCGCACTCTTCCGACTCGGGTTTTTGAACGACCTGAGTGGCAACGATGTCGAAGCGATCGGGTATTACGAAAAGTGCTTAAAGCATCCGCCAGTTGGCAAGGGTGTGCTGTACAACCTCGGCGTGCTTTACGAAGACAACGGCCAGTTCGACAAGGCCACGGACTGCTACCGTCGCTTGCACAAAGCCGACCCCTTGGACGAACGCGCCCGGCTGTTCTTCAAGGACGCTGAGCAGTCGATGACGATGTATTACAGCCCGGAAGACGAGCAAATCAGCGTGCAGTTCCGTCAAGTGATGGAAGTGCCGATTACCGATTTTGAACTGTCGGTGCGGTCACGCAACTGCTTGAAGCGGATGAACATCCGCACCCTCGGGGACTTGACCCGCGCCACGGAACCGCAACTCTTGGCGAGCAAGAACTTCGGTGAAACGTCCCTGGACGAAATCAAAATCATCCTGTCGCAAAAGGGCCTGCGGATCGGGCAATCGCTCGAACAGGGGCAACAGTACGAGTTCCGCTACCGCCCGCAACAGAACCTGTCCGTCGAAGAGCAAGCGGTTCTCAACAAGCCGGTCAGCGAACTGAACCTCTCGGTGCGTGCCCGCAAGTGCATGAACCGGCTGAACATCGCCACCCTCGGCGACCTCTGCCAACGCACCTCCGACGAACTGCTGGAAGCGAAGAACTTCGGCATCACGTCCCTGACCGAGGTGAAAGAAAAGCTCACCGGACTGGGGCTGAAACTGCGTGGGGACTGATCGGGGTGATCCGATTTGTAGGTCGCGGTCGAGGCTTTGCGAGGCCCGACAGTGCATCTGCCGGGTGATTGGATATGACGAGAAGACTTTAGACAGGATTAACAAGATTCAACAGGATTTAGGATCGGATTTCGATCCTGTTGAATCTTGTTAATCCTGTCTAAAATCGAATGTCGGGCCTCGCAAATCCTTGACCACGACCTACAAATCATTGAATTATGGCGATCTCCTTTCAAATTCTACATCGTGATGGCAGCGCGAGAACAGGGTTGCTCTCGACGCCACACGGAGACGTGGCCACGCCGATGTTCATGCCGGTGGGGACGCAAGCCACGGTTAAGGGGTTGACGCCGGATCAAATTGCGGGCACTGGTGCGCGGATCATTTTGGGCAACACGTACCACTTGGCGTTACGCCCCGGTGACGAGTTGGTTGCGGAACTGGGTGGCTTGCACAAGTTCATGAACTGGACCGGGCCGATTCTGACCGATTCGGGTGGGTATCAGGTCTTTAGCCTTGCGGAGCAACGCAAGATCACGGACCACGGTGCTAAGTTTCGGTCGCACATTGACGGCACGCTTCTCGAACTCACCCCGGAAAAAGCGGTCGAGATTCAGCAAAATCTCGGCTCCGACATTGCGATGGTCCTCGACGAATGCCCGCCGGGGGAGGCCCCGCCGGACATCCTGCAAGCTGCCGTGCGGCGGTCGTTATTGTGGGCAGAGCGGTGCCAGAAACATCACACCCGCCCGGATCAATCGTTGTTTGCGATCGTGCAGGGTGGCACCGACCTTGGCCTGCGCGAAGCGTGTGCGAAGGAACTCGTGGCGATGGACTTCCCCGGCTACGCCCTCGGCGGCTTTAGCGTCGGGGAAAGTCCCACGTCCATGCACGCGGCGTTGCCGGAGTGCGCGTCGTTTCTGCCGGTGAACAAGCCCCGCTACCTGATGGGCGTGGGCCGTCCGGAAGATTTGCTCGTCGGGGTGGCGGTGGGGATCGACCTGTTCGATTGTGTGATGCCGACCCGTAGCGGTCGGAACGCGCTGGCGTTCACGGAGGAAGGCCAACTCCGAATGCGAAACGCTTGCCATCGGCGAGATCCCGCCCCGTTGTCGTCCGGTTGCCACTGTTACACGTGCATAAAATTTAGCCGGGCGTACTTGCACCATCTGTTTTCGGCGAACGAGATGCTCGGGCCAACGCTGCTGAGCCTACATAACATTGCGTACTATTTGCAATTGATGGCGGACGCTCGAACCGCGATCAGTGAAGGCCGGTTTGTTGCGTTTCAAGCGGAGTGCCTTGCCCGTTGGAAACCAGCGCTCTAGCATAATGGTTCCGAATTTGTCGAACCTGCCGAGCCGCGAGGCGTCATGCTCGCGGCTCGTAGCGATGGGATAATCAATGTCGTCGTTTGCACTGATTGCTCAAGACCCCGCCCCGAAGGCCGACCCCGCCCAAGCGCCGGGTGGGTTTTTCGGCGGACCGCTGTTCATGCCCGTGATGATCGGCATGATGGTGATCTTTTACCTCGTCGTGATTTTGCCGCAATCCCGTCGGACGAAACGGGAACAATCCCAGTTGATGAACAGCTTGAAACCGGGCACCAAGGTCATCACCGCGTCCGGAATTGTCGCCATCATCGTGAAGGCCAAGGACGGCGAGGACGAACTCACCGTGAAGTCGGAAGACACCAAACTCCGCATCCTGCGCAGTTCAATCGTTCGCGTCCTGGGTTCGGAAGAAGTCGCAGAAACCAAATAGTGTCATGATAAGCCCACGGATCATGATCCGTGGGC
>JAYSXU010000467.1:0-4111 GCA_043716965.1 Fimbriiglobus sp. | reverse complement strand
TCTACAACCAGATTCGCCGCATCAACCAACTGATTCACGGCATCAGTGACGGCACGATGGCCCACGGCGAAGCCTGGGAGTTCTTCCGCCTCGGGAAGTATCTCGAACGCACCTGCCAAACGGCTCGTATTTTGGACGTGAAGTATCACATGCTGTTGCAGAAGGTGGAGGACGTCGGCTCGCCGGTGGACAACGCCCACTGGATTGCGATCCTCATGAGTTGCAGCGGCTACGAGCCGTTCCACAAGAAGCCGCGTGTCGGCCCGCTCGATACGGGGTTAGCCGTTGCCGAGTTTTTAATCTTCGACGAACTCTTTCCGCGCTCGATCCATCGCTGCATTGAGGAGTGCCAACTCGCATCCGCAAAAATCTCCGGTGACCCGGTCGGGGTGCCGATCAACGAGGCGAACAAACAAATTCAGGAACTCTATACGTGGATCAACACGAGGGAGATTCAGGACATCATCCGAGAAGGCTTGCATGAATCGCTGACCCACGTCGTGGACAGCGTCCACGACATCGGCGCGGCGATCCACAGCACTTACTTCGATGTCAGCCGAAACATGCGCCCGGTGTCAACACAAAGCCAAACACAAAGCCAGGGTCAGGGGCAGTACCAGACGCAGAGTCAATCGTGATGGGGTGATGGCAACCCCACCCCCTAACCCCCTCCCCGACGCGGAGAGGGGGCCAGCAAAAACCTTTGGCACCCCTCCCCGACGCGGAGAGGCGGCAACCCACTTGCTCCCCTCTCCGCGTCGGAGAGGGGCCGGGGGTGAGGTTGCTTTGCAACCAGCACAACCCGAACGGTCCTGGCTTCGATTCACCGCCAACTGACCGATGAAACCATGCTCTGTACGACGTGGCTAGTACAACAAATATTAACACCGCACACGCTGTTTAGCCCTTGTTTTGAGGACTCCGATGGGCATTCTTGTCGCACTGAACCACACCACGACTTACACCTACGACCGCCCCATCACGTTACTGCCCCATGTGATTCGACTGCGACCGGCGCCCCACGCCCGCACCCCGGTGCTGAGCTACTCGCTCAAAATCGAGCCGGGGTCGCATTACCTCAATTGGCAGCAAGACCCGTTCAGCAACCACCTCGCCCGGTTGGTCTTCTTGAAGCCGACTACGGAACTGAAGGTCACCGTCGATCTTGTCGCGGAGATGATGCCGATCAACCCGTTCGATTTCTTCCTCGAAGAATCCGCCGAAACGTACCCGTTCACTTACGATGCCTCCCTCGCCAAGGAGCTGATTCCGTACCTCGAATCGCTACCCATCGGGCCACGATTGCAGCAGTTGGTCGATGCCCATCGCAAAGTGGACGTCACGACCAACGATTATATTGTCGAACTGAATCAAGCGATCTCGAAGCGGGTGAAATACATCATTCGCATGGAGCCGGGCGTTCAGAAGCCAGAAGAAACGCTCGAACTCG
Organism: Fimbriiglobus sp.; assembly: GCA_043716965.1. GTDB lineage: Bacteria > Planctomycetota > Planctomycetia > Gemmatales > Gemmataceae > Fimbriiglobus. The sequence continues at coordinate 2,661 of JAYSXU010000467.1, read as the reverse complement.
GGAGCGGTTCGTGCCGCGATTCGGCGTGGTTGTTGGTGCAATTGTGTCGGCACCTAGGACTCGCGGCGCGATTCTGTTCCGGCTACCTGATTCAACTCGTCGCGGACGAAAAGCCGTTGGATGATGGCCCCGCCGGACCGTCGATCGACTTTACCGACCTCCACGCTTGGGTCGAAATATACTTGCCGGGCGCGGGGTGGATCGGCCTCGATCCGACTTCCGGACTTCTCACGGCCGAGGGCCACATTCCGTTGGCCTGTACCGCCGACCCGCAAACTGCGGCTGCCATCAGTGGGGGCTTCAGTTGGGCGAATGACGAGTCGAACCCGGACGACAAAATCGACGAGAAGTTCGACTTCCAAATGACCGTGACGCGGGTTGCGGAGACATCGCGGGTAACGAAACCGTACACGGAAAATCAGTGGCGGGCGATTGACGCCTTGGGTCACAAGATTGACTACGACCTGCGCGAATGGGATGTGCGGCTGACGATGGGCGGTGAACCCACTTTCGTCAGCATCGACAACCGCGACGCCGAAGAATGGAACACCGCAGCCGTCGGGCCGAACAAGCGAAAGAATGCCGTCGAACTGTTGGTGCGGCTCCGGGATCAGTTCTCCCCCGGCGGGTTTCTGCACTTCGGGCAGGGCAAGTGGTACCCCGGCGAATCGTTGCCGCGTTGGGCGTTCGGTTGCTATTGGCGCAAAGACGGTGAACCGATTTGGCGTGACCACAGTCTCGTGGCGAACGAACGATACCCGCGCGGCATGACCGCCGAAAACGCGGCGCAGTTCATGACGGAACTCGCCAAGGTGCTGGGTGTCGATCCCAAACACGCGATCCCCGGTTACGAGGATGCGTGGTACTACCTGTGGAAGGAACGACGCCTGCCGACGAACGTCGATCCGCTGAATAACAAGCTCGACAACGCTGAAGATCGCGCCCGGTTGGCCAAGGTGATCGAACAGAAACTGGGGTCGGTTGTCGGGTATGCGTTGCCGCTGCGACGGAGCGTATCTGGCTCCGGGCAGTGGGAATCCGCACCGTGGTTCTTCCGCCAAGAGCACATGTTCCTGCACCCCGGCGATTCGCCGATGGGCTTCCGGTTGCCACTCGATTCGCTGCCGTGGGAACCAGAACACCAGCGGCAATTTCTGGATGAGCGCGACCCGTTCGCCGCACGCGGTCCCTTGCCGACCCGCATTGTGAATCAAGCCTCACGGCCCGGTGTCGGTCCGGTTTCGACGTACAACGGCACACGAACATTCGGACAAACCCAAGATGTCCGAGTGGGTCGATCCCACGACGATCAACCCGCCACGAACCTCGTGCGGACGGCGCTTTGTGTCGAAGCCCGCAACGGCACGCTGTACGTCTTCATGCCGCCGGCCCGGTTTGTGGAGGACTACCTGGAACTCGTTGCCGCAGTCGAAACGACGGCGAGCAACCTCCAGATGCCGGTGATCGTCGAAGGGTACAAACCGCCCCACGACCCACGGGTGGACCATTTCGCCGTGACGCCTGACCCTGGCGTCATCGAAGTGAACCTGCACCCGGTCACTACATGGAAAGAGATTGTTCACAACACGAAAACGCTTTACGAAGAAGCCCGACTGACTCGACTGACCGCCGAGAAGTTCATGTTGGACGGCAAGCACACCGGCACCGGCGGCGGTAATCACGTGGTCATCGGCGGGCCAACCCCCGCCGATTCGCCGCTGCTTCGCCGTCCGGATTTGCTCCGCAGTCTCGTTGCGTTCTGGACGAACCACCCGTCGCTGTCGTACCTGTTCAGCGGCCTGTTCATTGGCCCCACAAGCCAACACCCGCGCGTTGATGAAGCCCGACACGACTCGCTTTATGAACTGGACCTCGCGTTCAAGCAAGTGAACCCGAACGGTCCGCAACCACCGGCATGGCTCGTCGATCGGCTGTTCCGCAACCTCCTCATCGACGGGACCGGCAACACACACCGGACCGAGTTTTGCATCGACAAACTGTTCTCCCCGGACAACACCGAGGGTCGCCGCGGCTTGCTCGAACTGCGGTCGTTCGAGATGCCACCCCATGCGGAAATGAGTTGCTTGCAACAACTCCTGTTGCGCGCCATGATCTCCTGGTTCTGGCAGAAGCCGTACCTGCAACCGCTCGTGCGCTGGGGGACCGCGTTGCACGATCGGTTCATGCTGCCACACTTCGTCCAAGACGACCTCACGGATGCACTCGATGAACTCAAACGCGGCGGGTACATGTTCGACCCGGCGTGGTTCGCGCCACACTTTGACTTCCGCTTCCCGCGCCACGGCGAGATTACCCAACGCGGGGTTCACCTAGAATTGCGGCAAGCACTCGAACCGTGGCACGTGTTGGGCGAAGAAGGCGGGGCAGGCGGAACCGTTCGCTTCGTGGATTCGTCCGTGGAACGGTTGCAGGTGAAGGTTCGCGGGTTGACTGATCCTCGCCACGTCATCACATGCAACGGTCGCCGGGTTCCGCTCCACCCGACGGGGGCGAATGGCGAGTTCATCGCCGGTGTTCGGTACCGGGCGTGGCAACCGTCCACTTGCTTGCACCCAACGATTCCGGTTCACGCGCCGCTCGTGTTCGACATTCTGGACACGTGGAACGATCGCAGCATCGGCGGCTGTACGTACCACGTGT
>JAYSXU010000466.1:0-4117 GCA_043716965.1 Fimbriiglobus sp. | reverse complement strand
CCGCAGAAAGACTGGAAGGCGAACCAGCCGGACGAGTTGGCGAAGGTATTGCCGATTCTTGAGAAGGTCCACGCCAGCTTCAACAAGTCGCAATCCGGCGGGAAGAAGGTCTCGCTGGCTGACGTGATCGTCCTTGGCGGTTGTGCCGGGGTTGAGCAAGCGGCGAAGAAGGCCGGGCAGGACGTGTCGGTTCCGTTCACGCCGGGCCGCACGGACGCGACGCAGGAACAAACCGATGTCGAGTCCTTCGCCGTTCTGGAGCCGACCTCGGACGCCTTCCGCAACCACTTCAGCCGGGAGTTAACGAAACCGGCGGAAGCGTTGCTCGTAGACCGCGCCGCCCTGCTCACGCTCTCCGCCCCGGAGATGACCGTTCTCGTCGGCGGGTTGCGGGTGCTAAACGCCAACACCGGGAGCATCCAACTCGGCGTGTTCACCAAGAGACCGGAAGTGCTGACCAACGACTTCTTCGTGAACCTGCTCGACATGGGCACGGAATGGAAGAAGTCCACGGTGTGCGACCACTTCTTCGACGGGCGGGACGCCAAGACGGGCCAGGCCAAGTGGACCGCCAGTTCTGCCGATCTCGTGTTCGGCTCGAACTCGCAACTCCGGGCCATCGCGGAAGTCTACGCCGGCAACGACTCGCAAGAGAAGTTTGTCCGCGACTTCGTGAAGGCGTGGACCAAGGTGATGAACCTCGACCGCTTCGACCTCGACCCCGCGCTGCGAAGTGGGGCGAAGTCTGCGGTGGTCCTGCAGAATTAGGCCGTATTGCGATAGCCGGGCGGAGGGAGATTCCGCCCGGTGTTTTGACGTGTTCAGCTAAAGGCAACGAACAACCAACACCCGATTCACAGAGCCACGACCGTAAGGGAGTGGCCCAACCTTCCGCCCTCAATTCGTCGCCTGCCCCGTAACATACCGTTTCGTGCAAGGCTGATTGGGCCACTCCCTCACGGTCGTGGCTCGGATAACCTCTGCCAGAGCCGATCTCCTACTCAGCCTTGCTCACGACTATGTCCAGGATTTTCAGTTCACGGGCGGTCAACAATTCTCCCTGCCACGTAAGCAGTTTGTTGTAGATAACAACCGTCAGTGCCAAGACGCCTATTGACAGGACGAGTGCGATCGGTGCCCACGAGATCACGTCGAGTTCGGCTAACAGCGTTTCTAACCCGATCGGCAACAGGGTTGGTAGTAAAATGAGCGGCGTTGTGAATACCCCTAGCATGTGTAGCAGCACCGGCAGGAATTTCACGCTGTTTGCTTTGAATCCGCCAGTGGGGATCGGGATCGGCGAGAAGATCGACAGCATGTTGGCGACCAGGCAAAACAACAGAAACACGGAAACGAGCTCAAGCAAGGCCGCCAAGTAATGATCGGGCCGCATCGGTAACACGAACTGTAACAACGTAATTGCCGCGACACCGATCCCGAGTGCGAGCGGTGCCACAGAAAGGTTTTTGCCGAGCAGTACATCCCGGCGTGGGGCCGGACCAAGTACATACACGCGGAAGCCACTTCGATCGTACCCAAACTGATTGCCAACTAATTGCGCGAGCGCGAGCGTCATAAACATGATGATGGGAGTTGGCAAAAAGGGCCGCACGGCGGCAGGAATCGTCGGCGCGTTCACCAAAAAGATCGAGCCGAAGACCACCATCATGATGACCGGAACCATCAGCATCATTTTGACTTCCGGGGCACGTAGCAACGACCGCAAGCTTGCGAGCGCAATCGCCGAAGTCTGTTCCGAGACCCACGGAAGTCGGCGTTCGAGCAGGGTTGTTGCAACCGGCCCCGTTTCTTGACGCGCAACGGGTTTTACTGGCTTTGCCGCGACGGGATTCGGTTGTTGCTCGCCGTAAACTCCGGTGTAGAGCCGAACCGTTGTCCGGTACGCTCGCCAAAGGCTGACGCCACCGATCAGTGATAACCCGAGCGATCCCAACAGTGCTGGAAACACGTTTTGCTCCGCCAATCCTTCAGCGCCTAAAGCAACCCATCCAGGTGGCAGGACAAGGTTGGCGATCCTTGCAATCTCTTCCGCTTGCTGCGATTTGTTTTGCTGCGATTCAACAGCTGCGGATTTCGATTTGCGTTCGTTGTCATCAATTTTTTCTTGGAATTGCTCCAACGTGATTTGGCCCGCGCCAACGGAGTCACGAAGTTTCGCCTCTTCGGCAAACCGAGCATCTTGGTTCGGGGGCATTTGACCCCAGGGTCGTAGAATGTTGACAAGATTCGGAAGCTGGAACACCAGGATCATGCCCATCGTCAAGCCGACCACGATGGTGCGCTTTCGGCGTGGGTTGGCCATCAACGTGGCGAGCCAGCCTTGGAACTGGTACGTGACCGCTGTTAGGGCGAGAAGAAAGGCCAAACAGAGGGGAAACAGGAAAATCATTGCCACGCCTTTGGCGATCACCAACCCCATGCTGAGTCCGAACAACACGGGTACGAACGCAAACATCGTGAGGCTGGCCAGCGAACTCAGGTAGTTGATTAGAAACGCGCTCGATAGCGAGACCGGCAAGTGCAGAAACTTATCGAGAGACAGGCTTTCGGATCGTTGCAGTTCGGCTAGCAGCCCGATCATCCAGAAAAATAGCATCGCCACAATTACGCCGTCCCAGACGAACATCACGACGGTCGGCGAGGTTTCTTGGAGCGTAAAAGCCCCAATAATCACCGACGCGATGAACATGCCGATGACCATTGCGACGATACTGACCGCGAGCAAAATCAGGATCACGGAGTTGGCAATTCCGCCGCGCTTCAACTGGTTCACGCGGATCCGCCACCGGAGCCAGAGGAACGCTTTGAAGTGTTCGAGGTTCACTTGGCACCGCCTTCCAACCAACTGATCTTGGGCGTGGTCTCAAAGCTCGCACCCGCTTTTTCCAGGAAGCGATCTTCGAGAGAACTGCCTTGACGCAACTCGTCCAGTGAAGACTGCTCCACGAGATTGCCTTTCACGATGATGCCGACGTGGGTACACAACTTTTCCACGATTTCCAACACGTGCGAAGTCAAAAACACGGTCGAACCCCGTGCGACGTATCCCGCCAACAAATCGCGGATCACGTGCGAGGCCACGGCATCGACGCCTTCAAATGGTTCGTCCAAAAACAGCAAGTCCGGGTTCGGCAACAACGCAGCAGCGAGGGCCAGTTTCTTCTTCATCCCGTGGGAATACTCCATCGTCAGTTTCTTCTCTTCCTGATCTAACCCGAGCAATTCTAAGAGTTCGCCAATGCGACTACGAATGGTGTCGCGTGGCAACAAGTACATGCGCCCGATGAACGTGAGGTATTCTCGGGCGGTCAGGTTATCGAAGAGCGACAGGTTTTCCGGGATGACGCCGACGTGTCGTTTGACTTCGAGGGCCTGTTTGGGGTCGAGGATATTTTTCCCCAGCACCCGCATCTCGCCTTTTGTCGGGGCGAGCAACCCGGTCAGCATCTTGATCGTAGTCGATTTCCCCGCCCCGTTCGGACCGAGGAAGCCGTAAAACGTCCCCCGTTCGACTTGCAGTTCAACCCCATTGACCGCACAGAAGTCGTCAAAATACCGCGTGAGATGGTGTGTTTCGATTGCAAGGTCCATATCTGGCATCTCTCGTGATGGGTCATCAAGCTATTGGTTGTGGGGTTATCTTAACGGAACGCACATCATCGTGAAACAGTACGGCCACCCGACACCGAATTGGAGAGGCATAAGTCCACTTCCCGAAGCTAGGCGGGTTGGGTTATACCGTATGGCTGATGATGTTCCGTCGCTACGGGAGAATTCGGTGCGTGATCGTGGATATTGGTTGCTGTTGCTCGGAATGGCCGGGCTGTACTTGGTGTTGGCCGCACTCCTGCCCCCCTTGGACGATGAACTTTACTACTGGTGCTGGGCGCAAAATCTGCAACTCAGCTATTTCGATCACCCGCCCCTGTCCGCGTTGTTCATCCGCCTCTCAACGACGGTTTTTGGGAACAGCGTCCTGGCGACCCGGCTGCCGGCGTGCGTCTCGACACTGATCGTCGTCGGGATTTTGGGCCGGCTGATGCAGCCGCGGAACTTGTGGCCGTGGGTCATCGCCACGCCGTTGTTCACCTACGGT
>JAYSXU010000465.1:0-1387 GCA_043716965.1 Fimbriiglobus sp. | reverse complement strand
TGGGGGACATTCAGCAGCGCCGCGACATCGCGGCCCTGTTGAAGTACGACGTGATTGTGCTGGCTTCCGCAGGCAAATCGAACGAAGCGGTCCAATCGACACGGGCCGCGTTCGGCGTTAGTCGTGCGATCGGGTCCGAGCCGACGATGATTTCGCAGCTCGTCCGCATGGCGATTGACTCGATCGGGGCGTCGTGTGTCGAACGGGTCTTGAACCTGGGTGAACCGAGCGAAGGACTCGCCGAACTCCAGGCGGACTTATTGCAACAAGCCAACTTCCCTTACACCCGGCAGAGCACGCGCGGGGAGCGGGCCTTTGTCCACCGCATGTTCGAGATCATCGACACCGGGGAGATTACCATCCCGCCCGGCGCGGTGGCCGGGGCGGGGCTGCCCACGACGGGCAACAATATTCTCGTCTGGGGCGTGACACTCAATTTGCCCACGGACCACGCCTACAGTTTGAATACGCTGAATCAGCACGTCGAAGCGAGCAAGTTGCCGCCGGAACAACAACTCGTCGCGCTTAAAGCGATTGCCCTGCCGCCGAGGAACGACATCCGATACGTCATGACATCGAACCTCCTTCCGGCCCTTCACAAGTGCCTCGAAGCCGCGTTCCGCACGAAGGGCAAGCTGACCGCCACCGCCGTCGGGGTCGCGTGCGAGCGGTACCGCCAGAAGTTCGGCCAGTGGCCCGTGTCCCTCGACGTGATCCCCAAGGACATCCTGAGCGAAATCCCCAACGACCCGTTCACCGGCAAACCGATCCTCTACAAACGCCTGCCGGATGGCATCAAGGTTTACTCCGTCGGGCCAAACCTGACCGACGACGGCGGCGTGCTTGATAGCGACACTCCCGGCAAAATTGGCCTGGACTACGGCATCCGCATCTACGACCCAGCGCTCCGCCGCCAACCTGTCCCACCGAAGCCCGTCGAAAAAGCGGAGCCGCAACAGCCGTGAATATCGTCACGTTAACCGAACGCCATAGCACGTTGGTGCGGTTGCGGCGGGATGATGTTGCGGAGTTGATCGCGGATTACGCTCGCATCGTTGAGGTCGTCCCGACGCTTCGGCGCGGTTGTTACAAGGTCACGGCGCGGGGGTACGTGGGGAGTTTTCACACAGGGAATCGGCGCTGGATCATCGTTCCGAAAATCGCGGCGACGGTGTTTCAGAACTTCATTCCACTGCATCTTTCGGCGTCACAGAATGGTGATTCAAACAGTTCCGAGGCGTGGTATGGTCAGCTTGTCAATTTGATCGCGGAGCGGTTGCGGTCGTTACTCGAATCCCGAACCGCGGCAGGTTTGATCCGGGACTACGTGCAACAGGAAACCGAGTCCGCAACCATTCGCGGCCGCATCGACATCCCGCGACAAGTG
>JAYSXU010000464.1:0-4121 GCA_043716965.1 Fimbriiglobus sp. | reverse complement strand
CCTCGTCCTTCGGAACCTCTTCTAGTTCAGGCAGGGTGTTGAAAAACCCGGAGTTGAGGGCGACGGCGGTTTTCTTTCCCCAGGCTTTGAAGATCCCGCCCTTGAAGATGAGTTGCGGAGCCAACCGCTTTCGGGATGACGAGAGATAGTCCGCATGAGGATAGTTCGGACGCCCAGCCCAGTCCATGTTTTGGTTGGCTTCCGGGTCTTCCATGTAGAACTCAAACGGATTCCGCACGTTCCCGCTGATATAGACGGCCTGCACTTCCAACGCTCCGAAGCCAGTCACCTTCCCCCGGTCATCGTATGACACCAACACGATGTCGATGTTGCCGGCAGATTTATCGAAATTGTCCTTCAACCTCACTTCGGTCAGCGTCGTCCACTTTGTTCCTTTAGGGAAGAAGAACGACGCAGCATCTTCAGCGATAACCCATTGCTGCCGGAATCGAATCGGACAGGTGATAATGACCTCGCCATCGTTCAGGATGCTGCAAACCCCGAGGGGGTTGTTCGCCTTGTCCTTCGTGCAGTTCGGAACCTTGTTGTTGAAAGGGCAGAGCCGGTTTTCGCGGTGGCGAGTGGCATCTTTCCCCATGTTCGCCAAAGGAAAGCCAAATACCTCGGCCAGTGGTTGCTTAGCCATCGCGGTCTTTCCGGGTAATGATATTCTGCATGAATCGGCCATCCTACCACTGCCGTCATCGAGCCACCAGTCGAACGCTAGGATTCGTCTCAAGTGCCATATGTTAGTGGTCCTGATTTCTTCCGTGGTTCAATCGGTTTTCTCATCCAGCGTGATGCCCAACTCGGCCAACACTTCCCGGAATTGGGGCACGTTGGCTTCGTCGATGACGATGGCGTTGGGGCCGAGGCGTTCGCCTAATAGCGTGCTAGTTGCGGGCCACTGCATGACGCCATCGGCGATTTCCTTGGACGGCAACCGCACCACGAGGTGTCGGGCAAACGTGGGGGACGTGACGATCGGACCCATGACGAAGAGCCGGGCGGCGGGGGGGAGGGGTTCGCCGGCGCGGGTGTGGAACCAGGTGTCGAGGTCGTTCAACGAGAAGCCGAACGATGCGGCCCGTTTCAACGAACTTGGGGTGAGGAGAAACCGCCGCACGCTGGGCGGGTCGCCAGTGATGGTGTCGGCGATGCGGATGATTTCGGCTTCGAGCAGCAAGTCCGATTGGGCGGCGTCCAGCGTCAGCGTCACGCCGTCTTGGGCGATCGACACGCACTGTTGCGGCTTGGCTTCGTAATCGCGGTTGCCGATCAACCGCAGGTACTTGAACTCGGGGTCACGGCCGTCGTCGGTGAGGCCGATTCGCTCCGTGACGCGGATGCTGACCATGCCACGGGAGATGGCCGCGTCCAGATCGGCGGGGGTTTGAAACTCGACGAGCGTGGCGGAACTGAACACGGTGATGCGGTCGCGCTTGTCCGCCCACCGGCGTAGCAGGTCGGCCACGGTCGCGGGGACGGGCTTCATGCTGTGCTGGTTCAGCGTTTGCAGAATCCCCGCCAGCGTCATCCCGGATTCCAGGCCGTGGTACGTCCGGGCGGCGTTCAGTTCCAACGTGCAGGCCGGGCCGAGGTTCTTCCACTTGGCGAACCGCGACAGCTTCCCGATTAACCCCGGCGTCAGGCCCTGCCGGTACGCCAGCACTTCCGCGTTGGGTTGCACCAGCAACGCTTGCGGGAACGACGGGGCCGGGACCAGCTCCGGGCCGTTGCACAGCAGGTGTCGCCCCACGTCGGTCAGTCGTAATTTCCACTCGCCTTCGTGCAGTGCGGCTTCGACCAGCTTCAGCGGGTACGCCACGCCGAGCATGTAGGATTCGACCCAACTTCGCCCCCGAAGTTTCATGTCGTCACGCGGCAGCGACCCTTGCCAGGAAGGGTGGTGTTCCCACAGCCAATCGGCGATCGGTTGCGAGTCGGTCCAAGCGTTTGCCGGGGCACGGGCAAGCAACAGCAACGCCAGCATCCCGGCGGTGGGGGCCGGTGACAGCCCGGTGTCGCTCGGGGCGTAGCCCTTCAGCGGATCCCAGTGTTCGACCGCCGTTAGCCCAGCCCACAAGTCGATCAACGTCGGCAACAGGGCCGTGTTCCACGACGACGGGAACGGGGCGGCGTGCAGTTCCCCGTCGTTGTAATTCAACAACCCCGCCGACTGTGCCCAGAACAGCGACAGCACGCCGAAGTCCGTCAGCGGTCGCAGTTCGTCCGGGGCCGCGGTGGTCAACACTTCGTCGGTTTGGAACCGGCCCAGGTCGCGTTTGAACAGCGTGTTCGTTTGCGTGAGGCGGACCGGGGATTCTTCAACTTGTTGCCACACGAGGCACAACCGCAGTAGCCAATCGAGGCCGTCCGCGAACCGGGGCGTGGCCGCTCCCAGGAGTTCCGACGGCAGTTGCGGTAAGCCGAGGTCTTCGGTCCGGGCACGCGCGGCGACGTTGGGGTGGACGAACACCTTGGCTTCCAGCGTGCCCATCTCGCCGAGCCAACTCTCGAAGAACTCGATCGTGGTGGTCTTCGCGGACAACTCCGGGCAGAGCAGGCCCATTTCGAGAAGTGTCAGGATCGGCCCGAAGCCGTCGGTGTGCCCGACGCTGGCCAACATCATGATGAGGTGACCGACCTTCCACGTCGGGCGGCGGCTCAGGCCAATCAGCGTCAGCGTCTTGCGGGCCGCGTCCGGCAGGTCTTTAATCCGCCGGTCAATGCCGGGCGGGTTCAGCAGCGTGTTGAAGCAGCGGTCCACCAGTTCGTCCGCCGGCAACGTCGTGCGCGGCTTCACCAGCTTCGCCACGACATCGCGGATCAGCGGGTCCGCATACCGCGACAGGGTGTCACGCACCCGCTGGGACCAAACTTCATTTTCAAGCAGTGGAGGCATTCAGGTGTTGTAGCAGTTCGCGGTCCGGGAATCCCTACCACCCGAGCCGCGATGGGACCGGGGGCGGCAAAAAGCGGAGCGGGGCGATCGACGATGGGGCAACGCGGTTCCGCCACTCGCCGCGACCCCAGCATTCCCACTGAACCGGCGACGATAGTCGCCTGGTTAAAACCCGAAAAGCTGTGCGTGGTCGGGTTCAACCAGGCGACTAGCGTCGCCGGTTCAGCGGGAGGTCGATCAACGGACCGTGGCCAGCGACAGCGTCAAACGCCGCGAAGACAACGAGGACGAAAGGAGAACGAAGTTGCGAGAGTGTTTGTTAACCATCTTGCCCGAAGGTGACGAACGTGTCGCTCTGACGAGGGAAGAAATCTGGGACCACGTCCCGGAGGAGATTCGACGAAATGTGAAACGCTTCGAGGCGGTGCTGGAGTAAGGGTGTGGGGAGTTGTGGGAGAAACGGGGAGGAAGTGGCGGAAGAAATGGTCCCGCGAAGTATTGGCGAGTTTCGGGATGACGAAAAAGGAGTTCCACCAGGAAGAACTACCCCTTCCAGTGGGGTAGAAGTAGTTTCTTCCTAGTGATCTGACCAAAAGTTCACTAGGAAGAAACGCTTCCCACCTGGGCCTGGGGGTGTTTCTTCCGACATTGCGTTTCTTCCCTCGTCGATCCGACGGGGCGACGACGGTCCGCCCGGCGACGCCCGGCATTCCCCCTGAACCGGCGACGATAGTCGCCTGGTTAAATCCGCCACCCGCAGCGGTTCGGTCTTTAACCAAGCGACTATCGTCGCCGGTTCGGCGGGAGGTTCTTCCCTCGTCGATCCGACGGGGCATCGCGGTTCCGCCGGGTTGGTGGTTACGGCTTGCCGACGACTTGCGGCGTTTGGCCCATCTTGCGGAGTTCATCGAGGACTGCGTCGAACCGGCCTGGGCGGATCAGCAACGCCCGGTCCGACAACCGCCCGACGATCTCGCCCGCGAGCTTTTTGCGGGCCAGAATCTCCTCGGCCAGCACCGCATCCTCCGTAAGGACGATACACACCCGGCGGTGCAATTTCGCGGGCAACCGGGCGGCAGGCGAGTTCAGGTTCGACATATAGCTACCAAGTAGTGGATAGTGAGTAGTGGATAGTGGATAGATAAGAGTGACAGAGTGAAGGTTGAAGGTTGAAGGTTGAAGAGCAGAGACGCTGAAAGATTTTCTTCACTCTTAA
>JAYSXU010000463.1:0-4122 GCA_043716965.1 Fimbriiglobus sp. | reverse complement strand
GCGACCCCCAAGACGATCTGGAATAGGCCCGCAAACACCACCGCCAACAGGAACCCTTGAAACCCCAGCTTATCAATCTGGGTGACCACGACAGCCGTCAACCCAGCCGCCGGGCCGCTGACGCTACTGTGCGACCCGCTCAAGACCCCCACCAGGATGCCGCCCACAATCCCCGCCAACACCCCAGATAGCAACGGCGCCCCCGACGCCAACGCCACCCCCAGGCACAACGGAAGTGCCACGAGGAACACGACCAAGCCCGCCGTGAGGTCACGAGCGAGGGTCGGTGGTAACAACGAGTTCGCAAGCTTCATGAGTGTCCATCCGTGCCGTTTAACCAAAGACTTCAACGACGACATTGTTTAGTCAAACCGCTCGCCTTTTTGATACTTTCGCTCGACCTCTTGCCAAGCGCGGGCTGCTCGCTGAGGCGGGGCTTTGAAGTAACGCCCCATGCGAACCATTGGCAGTTTACAGTTAGGACACAGGAACGGACGCGCGGGAACGTTGATGTCCCAATTCGATGAGCCTTGCTGTTTGAACGTCTTGCGACAGGCAAAACAGGCGAAATGGACCTTGTTCGTCGCAGTGGGTTTCCCAGAACCCTTACGCACACCAGCCACGTTGACCTCCGCATTTTCTACCTCGCAAGGATTAGGGTCTAGCAAACCTTTCTGGCAGATTTGTAGGTCGCGGTCGAGGAGGCTTGGCGACGAGGCCCGACATCCGACTACTTTTGACAGGATGAACAGGATTCTAACCCGACCTTCTATCTTGTAAATCCTTTCCATCCTGTGAATCCTGTCAAAAATCTTATCGATCTTTCCAACTATATTGACAACGGCACTGTCGGGCCTCGCAAAGCCTCGACCGCGACCTACAAATTCCGGAACAGTCAGGCTGCCAGAAAAATTACCAGTCCCCCAAAGATTAGTCGGAAGTGATTTTACCTCATCGCCAAACTAATCACGACTGCCCCCTACCCTCCAGTATCCTCACGCGGTCTTTGAGCTTGGCGATTTCGTCGAGGGCTTCTTGCAGTCTGTTTTCGAGCGAGGATTGGGAGGAAGCCGCGCGGGCGGGGGGATCGTCGGTGCTGGTACCGGTGTGCTTGGTGCGCTCGCGGTCTAGCTCGTCGGGGGTGTGGAAGCCGTGCGTGACGATCGTGCCGCGGCGGTCGGGTGGGGTGACGTAGACGACGAGGTTGCGGGCGGCGAGGGCTTTCAGCAGGGTGCGAAGTTCGTCCAGGTCGGCAATTTCTTCCATGCGACTGGCACGGCCCCGGAGGTCGCCTTCGGTTTGCGGGCCACGTAGGAGCAACTCCGCGAGGATGGCCATTTCGACTTTGGTGACCTTCCACAATTCGTAAAGCAGGTGCCGCCAGCGGTCCGCCCGACTGCCGGTCATTTTGACGACGATGCCTTTCTTTTGCAGGCTGGCTAACGTCTCTTCGACATCGTCGTCATCCAGATCATAGACCGGGTCGCGGTTCGACTTTTGATTGCACCCGGTGACGATCGAGTTCAATGTCATCGGGTACGCATCCGCCGACTTCGACGTTTTTTGTTTCTCGATGAGTACCCCGAGAAGCCGACGTTCGTAGGGTGGGATCGGTTGCCAGGTGGGGGCATCCGGGGTGGGGTGATCGGACATCGTGTGGTTCCCTCGGGACAAACCGAATCGTCAATTTACGACCTCCGCCTCCGCAAGGGCATTCTTCATTTGGGAATCGCGGCCAGTAGCTCGGCGACGGTGGGTCGATCGGTCGTGAGGCGGCTTCGATAGGCGTAGACGATTTCACCGCGTCGGTTCAGGATGAAATCCCCGCCGAGTTGCAACACGTCTTCGCCTTCATACGGTGTGCGGATTCGGGTGCCCAGCACGATTTGCTTGAGGTAGGCCGCGATGACCAGCGGATTGGCGAACGTCCACGGGTTGGCCCGCTCCAACCCGAAGGCCCGGTAAACGGCTCGGTCCGGGTCGCCGACAACGGGGTAAGACTTCGGGTAATGTTTCAAAAACAACGTCAGCATCGCGGGCTTCGCTTGGCTGACTACCAGCAGATTCGTGTGGCGTTCGCGGAACTGTTCGATGTGGGATTCCACCTCCCCGAGGTGGGCGACGCACGCCACTCAGGCGAGGTGACGCATGAAAACGATCAGCGTGTGATCGGCGACAAGTAGCGATGACAACGGGGTGACACTGCCATCGGCGTGGGACAGCGGCAGTGCGAGGTCGGACGGTTTCATGCGGCTTTCACCCGGTACAGGTCGAGCGCTGGTTTGTTCACGACGATCGCAAACGCCTTGCGAATCTGCTCGTGGCCATCGCGGATCAGGAAGTTGGAATCGCGGTTCAACGCCTTGGTGCCGAGGATAAAGTACCCCGGTTCGTTGGTGGCAATCTGGCGACCCGGTTCATCGACACGAAGCTCCGAACAGACCGTTAAATCCGCCCGGTAGCCCACGGTGGCAATGACCCGTTCCACGTCCCAGGTCATCGGCTTGCCGGCCACCCGAGCGCTGACGCGGAAACCTTTGTCGGGTCCGTGCGACAGGACTTCGTCAATTTGCGTTTGGGCGTGGTATTCGAGGTTGCCGTCACAGCGGGCGGCAAGGTTGTTCGCTCTCACCGCTAGGCGGTCACGCTCCTTCAACGGGTCGTTCGCAACCCGTGGCAACGGCGCCGTCCTGCTCCCGTGAGTCAACCAGATGATCCAGGTCGATTGGTGTTCATCCGCCAGTGTGACGAGGTCGCAAACCGTCGTCGCGGCGGAGTACCCCCCGCCAATCACGACGATACTTTTCCCCGCATAGGCCGCCTTCTTGGCGTTCAGCACGTCCTCCACCCAGTACGGCACGAGTTGCCGCGCGGCAATCTCGCCGACTGCCGGGATGCCACCGTCACCCACCCAGTTGGGCCGCGATAATGTTCCGGTGCAATCCAGAATCACATCCGCCGTTTCAAACCTCTCGACCCCTTTCGCATCCCGAACGAGCAGGCGAAACGGCGGCAACGGCTTACGCAAATCCGGCGTGTCAGTCTTCCGCCAACCGCCACGCCCGATCGACATCACCCGGCTTTCCGTGCGAATGCAATCGCGCAACGCGGCTGATTGAACAAGGGGTAATAGGTAAGCGTCACGGTATTCTCGCCCAGTCAACAACTCTGTGTCAGCGGGAAATTCGCGGGACGGCATTTCACGTAGCAGCAGTTGTTTCCCGAGTGCGGAGACGTTCATCCCGAACGGGCTGAACATCTTCACGAAGCCCCATCGCTCCACGTTTGAAGCAACCGCCCCTTGCTCATAAACCGCAACCGGCAACCCCACCGACTTCGCATAAACCGCCGCCTCCAACCCAATCGGCCCCGCACCCAAAACCGCAACGCGAGGCAATGTGGACTTCAACATCACAGCCTCCGTTACGGGGTGGTGCCAATTGTGCGCGGGTCAAGAATGGTGATGCCAGAAAACCTGATGAAGTCTTTGACGTTGATCGTCAAAATGGCCGGGATGCCGAGTGCGTGCATCGCGGCAACGAGTCGTGCATCAAACGAAACCTTCCCGTGGCAAGCATAGGTGCCGACCAGTGCTTCCCACTCGGTGAGAAGCGCGGGGTGATCGGGAAGGAGCCGGAACATAAGTTTGAATCGGGCGATTTCAGATTGTGTGTCAACAATTGATAACCCGAGACCATTCGCCTTGGGCGGTCGCGTGGCTAGCGCCCAGAACTCGTACAGGTTTTGGGGGACAATACAAATCTCTTCACCAGTCGCACGCAAGGAATCGATTGCCGCTTTGACCACTGGGATCATCGGATCAGTTGGTTGTGCAATCCGTCCCAGGATGTTAGTATCGAGAAGGATCACAGTTGAGCGTCCAAACGTTCTGCGTAGATCGCTTCCCGGCTGTCATCTAACACGAATCCCGGCGGGTAGCGGTCAGCCCGCTTCTCCGCATCACGCCTCATCGCGTCCCACACGGCTTGCCACGCTTCGCCGGTGAGGGGTGGCGTTGATTCCGGCAACTTGGCGTGACGTTTCGAGAGGTGTTGCATTTGGTCATGCAAGAACTGTTCGACCGTGATGTCACGCAGCGCGGCTTGTACGGCTGGGTCGGCG
>JAYSXU010000462.1:0-4122 GCA_043716965.1 Fimbriiglobus sp. | reverse complement strand
TGGACGCCATGCCGCAGGGCGGGCGGTTAACTGTAAGAACGGCAGTTCGCCCCACGAAACAGGTTGTTCTGGTCATCGAGGACACGGGGCCGGGAATCTCCAAGCTGATTTTCCCCCGCTTGTTTGAACCGTTTGCGAGCAGCAAAGACACGGGCCTGGGGTTAGGCCTCGCTATCTCCAAGCGAATCGTTGAGGATCATGGCGGCTCGATTTCGGTCGTCAACAGACTCGAAGGGGGGGCAACGTTTTTCGTCAAGCTTCCCACGGAGGTGACCAGTGGCGGAGTTGCTCATCGTTGACGACGAACCCGCGATCCAACACGCTTTTCAAAAAGCATTTCGGGGCACGCACACGCTTCGTTCGGCCACTACGAAAGTGGAAGCCGTCACGGCATGTGTGCAATCGCGCCCGGACGTGATCGTTCTCGACATCCACTTGCCGGATGCCACGGGTCTCGAAACGTACCACGCGCTGCGGGCGATTGATGCGCGGGTTCCGGTCATTCTCGTCACGGGGCACGGCACGACCGATTTGGCGATTGAAGCCATGAAACATGGTGCGTTCGACTACCTTCACAAGCCGCTCGAATTGCCGCTGTTACGGGAACTCATTGACCGGGCCGTGCGGTCGAGCCAATTCATGCGGGTGCCGGCGACCTTCGCCACGGACGAGGCTGCGGTTGCGGGCGGGGATCAATTAGTCGGCCACTGTCCCGCGATGCAAGAGGTTTACAAGGCCATCGGTCGCGTGACCGCCCAGGACGTGACCGTGCTGATCCAAGGGGAAAGCGGCACCGGGAAAGAGTTGGTGGCCCGCGCGATTTACCAACACAGCGGACGCGCCGACAAGCCGTTCCTGGCGATCAACTGCGGGGCGATCCCCGAATCGCTGATCGAGAGTGAACTGTTCGGCCACGAAAAAGGGGCGTTCACCGGCGCAGACCGCAAACGGATCGGCAAGTTCGAGCAAGCCAGTGGTGGGACGCTGTTGCTTGACGAAGTCGCGGACTTACCGGCCCAGGCTCAAGTAAAATTGCTTCGTGTGCTGCAAGAACAGCAATTCGAGCGGGTGGGTGGGAATGAAACGGTCCGGGTGGACGTGCGCGTTATCGCAGCAACAAATGCTGACCTTGAGGCAATGGCGACCGAAAACCGTTTCCGCAAAGACCTCTATTTTCGGCTCAATGGGTTCACGATCAAATTGCCGCCGGTCCGGGAACGCGGCGAGGACATCCCGAAGTTAGTCGAGTATTATCTGCGACGGTTCGAGCGGTCGATGGACAAGCCGATCACCGAGATTCCCCCTGAGACGTTGGCCGCACTAACCGCCTACCCTTGGCCGGGTAACGTGCGGGAGTTGCAGAGTATTTTGAAGCAAACCATGCTGCAAATGGGCGGCAACGTGATGCTGGCGGATTTCCTGCCCAACCAAGTGACGCAACCCCAATCGACAGTCACGCCACGCCCCGAATCGACGCGGTTCGATTGGGACCACTTCGTCAGCGAACGAATCGCAACCGGGTCTGAAACGCTTTACGCCGAGAGTCTTGTGCGAATGGAACGGGAAGTTTTGGTGCGGCTCTTACGGCACACCAAGGGGAATCAACTCCAAGCGGCCCGCATCCTCGGGATCACCCGTGGGAGCTTACGGCTGAAAATTCGTTCCCTGGGCATCACCATTGATCGGGAAGTGTGGACCGATGACAACCAGCCTGATAGCTGACCGACCACTGCATTCGCCCCCCGTCGTAGAATCTCCACACTTTCACATCGTTTCTATCGCTGGCACATGAGTTGCGTAAGGGGTCACTTCACTTAACCTCCAGGTGACACTTATGGCAACTGCTTCAACGCCCCTTCCGCCGCCATTGGCGACAACCCGCTTTGGTAACGTGCGGTTTGACGCGATTGCCGGGTTTTTCGTGTTTCTGATCGCAATGCCGTTGTGCTTGGCCATTGCCCGTGCCAGCGGATTCCCGCCCATCGCAGGGATTTGGACTGCTGTGATCGGCGGCGTAATTTGCACGCTTCTTAGCAACGCGGAACTCACGATCAAAGGCCCGGCTGCCGGGCTGATTGTGATTGTTTACGGGGCTGTCACCGAACTCGGCAACGAGTTCGGTGACAGCCTCTCGGACGCGGACAAGGCATTTTTGGGGTACAAGTTAGCGTTAGGCATCGGGGTGACTGCTGGGGTCATTCAAATGTTGTTCGGGTTAGTTCGGGCCGGACGGTTAGCCGACTTTTTCCCGCTAACACCCGTCCACGGTTTGCTCGCCAGTATCGGCATCATCATCATTGCCAAACAAAGTTACGAAGTGATTGGCGTGGCACCGACCAAGGGCGCCGGGCCGCTCGATCTGCTCACGGACCTCCCGGCTAAGATGCTGCAACTGAACCCAGAAATCGCGGCGATCGGGTTCGTCGGCTTGGCAATCCTGTTCGGCCTGCCACTGTTGGCGAAGAAGATGCCGTGGGTCAAGAAACTTCCGAGTCAGCTCATCGTGCTGATGGTGGCTGTTGCCATCGGAATGGCGATTCAATTGGACACAGACCACACTTACCTGTTCCCAACGCACTACTTCAACGGTGACTTGTCCGACGGCGAGTATAGCATCGGGCCGAAGTTCTTGGTCACGATCCCGGACGTGCTGAGTCACCCCGCCGAGGCGTTCGCATTCCCCGATTTCCGCGGCGTGGCGACTGCGACCGGGCTGCAATATCTGTTGTTGTTCACGCTAATCGGTAGCTTGGAATCGTTGCTGAGTGCGAAAGCCATCGAACTCTTGGACCCGTGGCGCCGCAAGACCAACTTCGACCGCGATTTGCTGGCCGTCGGGTTTGCGAACACGTTGGCCGCCGCCGTCGGCGCGTTGCCGATGATCTCGGAGATTGTCCGGAGTAAGGCGAACATCGACAGTGGTGCGCGAACCCGCTACGCCAACCTCTTTCACGGCGTGTTCCTGCTCGCGTTCGTGCTGTTGTTCCCGAACCTCATTCACAAGATCCCGCTCGCGGCTCTGGGGGCCATGCTTGTGTACACAGGGTTCCGCTTGGCATCCCCGGCGGAATTTGCCCGCACGTACAAGTTAGGCAGTGAACAGTTCCTCGTGTTCATCGGCACGATCATGGCAACACTGGCGACCGATCTGCTCATCGGGATTGCCGTCGGGATCGTCATGGAAATCGGCTTCCATTTGTGGCACGGCGCCCCCGTGCTGGGAATGCTCAAGTCAGAAATTGACGTGATTCCACAAGGGGATAACTTGGTCGTGTTGAACGTCAAGAAAGCGGCCGTGTTCAGTAACTGGTTGGGTGTCCGATCGACGATTATTCAGCAAGCCGATGGACGTGATGAAGTCATCCTGGACTTATCGCACACACGGTTGGTCGATCACAGCGTGATGGAGAAATTGCACGAACTCGAACTGGAATTCCTCGTGCAAGGCAAACGGCTCACCGTCATCGGGCTGGACGACCACAAACCACTTTCGTATCACCCGATGGCTGCCCGCAAGAAGACGACCATCAACTTGCCAGCGGCGGCACAAGCGTAATCCGGGGTGCGCATTCCATTTGGTGGTAGAAGTTCGACACAGGCAACCGGGTTTTCAGACTGAAAGTCTGAAAGCTCTCGGCCCAGGGCGAGCCGTTACGGCGACGCCCTGGGTTCACGTCCTCAACTCATTCAGCAGCCCCGCAGCCTGAGCATACTAGCTCGAAAAAACCCTTGATCTATGGGTTCGATTTCGCGATTTCGGACTTTCGTGTTTTCGTGATCCTTCGTGATTTTGGCTAAGAATCGCCAACACGACGGCAAACCCGATTGCACCGCGTAAGTCCACTTCAGATGCTAAGTCTGGTAATATGCATCGACTGCGGCCCCGGCATTCGTAGCGATTGGGCAAGAATTCCCGCGTTCGCGGGTCGAATCGGCAAAATTGATTCGTTCGACTGCCCTGATTTAGCCGATGGTACTGTTAGTCCGGGTTAGGTGGGGTCGGCCACGTTCGGCCCCTCGGCCTACCGAGAGTTTTTTGGAATCGCAACTACGATGCGGGGAGCTGATATGAAGAAGTTCTTCCTCGGTGCCAGCGCGGCCCTGGCCCTGATTAGCGGGAAG
>JAYSXU010000461.1:0-12521 GCA_043716965.1 Fimbriiglobus sp. | reverse complement strand
ATGATACTCGCCGCGCAGTTCGAGAGCCTCGTTCACCCGATTACGATCCTGGCCGCCGTGCCGCTCACGCTGCCGTTCGCGCTGGTGTCGTTGCTGATTTTGCAAACGCCGCTGGACATTTACGCGATGATCGGCCTGTTCATGTTGTTCGGCATCGTCAAAAAAAACGGCATCTTGCAGGTGGACTACACGAACGTGTTGATCGCCAAAGGGGTAGAACGCAACGCCGCGATTCTGCAAGCCAACGAAGCCCGGTTGCGACCGATCTTGATGACCACAATCATGCTCGTGGCCGCGATGATTCCGATCGCCACCGGCCAAGGCCCCGGCGCCGGTGCCCGCGCGAGCATGGCGAAAGTGATCCTCGGCGGGCAACTGCTGTCGCTGCTGTTAACGCTGCTCATCACCCCCGTGGCGTATTCAGTTTGGGATGACCTGACCCGCGTGCTGCGGAGTGGCATCGAGTGGCTCCGCAAGCCGTCCACGCAAATCGTAGTCCAGCCCGAACCGGATGCGAGTGATACGGTGATCGACGTGCCGATGGCCGCGCTGGAATTTAACGCGGCCGGGACGAAGTGAGATTGAAACGGGGTGGCCCAGCCTGACTCACTAAAAACGGTGTGTTGCGATCCGTGCTGCGTAAAGTCGGTGGATGTTTGGGCCACTCCGTTACCGTCGTGGCTCGGACGGATTTTTCAGTTGATAGGGACGCCCATGACCTTCTTCGATCGTTTTTCGGCGGCCAACTCCAGTGGGCCACCGCTCAGTTTGCAGCTTGTTTTTCCGGAGTCGCTGCCGCTTGATTCGGCTGCGTTGTCGGCGTACACGCGCGAATACCACCCGGAGATGGCGGAGGCGATCGTTGAATTGTTGAGCGTGGCGGACTTCCCGCAGGCCAGGGAACTCGTCTCGGATCATGGCCCGGCGGTTGCCGTTGTGGGACTGATTTCGTGGGGCGCACACGTCATTAAGTTGGCGGGGTTCGACGCGCCGATGCCTTACGGGCCGATCGCCAGTTGTGTCGTTCCCGCGCTCATGCCGCCGGAAGTGAAGGAGGACGCGGCGAAGCACGCCTCGCATGTGTTGCTGTACCACGCGGGTCCGGAGCCGGATGCGTTTGAACGCTACTTGGCGCTGACTGCCGTGAGTGGCGTTCTCGCGCAGTTCGGCGCGACGGCGGTGTTGAACGAGGAGGCCCGCACCGCGTGCCCTGCATTTGACCTGATCCCCGAACCCGGCGAAGACGCTTTCGCCACCATTCGCAGCCTACCGATTTTGTACCTCTTCGCCGGTTTCGTGCGGACCAACGTGGGGGCGCCGGATCGACCGTGGATTCGCACTTACGGCAACCACCACCTCGGCTTACCAGACCTGGCGTACCAGACCAACGGCTACCACGAAAGCAGTACCGTCTTCGGCTGGTTCAACGCGATGCTCGGCTACTTGCGCGAAACCTCCGCAAGCTTCCTACCGGGGCAAATCGTGCAATTCGACGATGTAACCAAGTTCCTTTTCCGCGAACCCCAAGAATCCCAAGCCGATTTCCTCCACAGCGACGGTACTATGGTTGTGCTGGAAAGAATCCCGCTGGAGTCAATCAGTTGAGGGTGCCGCGAACGTCTCCAGGCTGATATGAAAGCGTATTCACCGCAGAGACACCGAGAAATCCAAAACCAACTCTAATGGCTTTCTCGGTGTCTCTGTGGTGAATTTTTATTTGTTAGGCACAGAGCTTTCAGTTGCACCTAATCCGGACGCCACGCACATTTTGCCCTACCGCATGGTGTGCGCCGTCGGTATCATTACTCTACTTTCGTCTAACTCCGTTTTTACCATGCGGGTGCGGTGGCACCGGCTCGGGGCGACGTGTCCTCTTTTTGAACAGTGGCTCCCGAATCGGAATCGGTTCCGAACCTCTGAGCCTCAAGGATCCTCTTACTTTTTATGGTCAATCGTAACCTGCTGCGGCAATTCGACGACGAAAACTCGGACAATGACTTTGCCAAGATTTTTGAAGACTACGGTGGCATTGAAGGGATGGAGAACTGGCTCCCCGCCGACTCCCAAGTTTTTGAATCCAACAAGATCGTCTCCGGTCGCGTGTTGGAAATTCGCGGCGATGACGTGGTCATCGACATCGGCTACAAGTCCGAAGGTCTGATTAAGATCGAGGAGTGGAAGGACGAAGCGGGCGATCTCGTGGACTTGCCGAAGGCCGGCGACACGATCGAAGTCCTGCTCGAAACCGTCGAAGACGAGCACGGCGGCATCAACCTCAGCTACCGCAAAGCCAAGCGTCAAAAAGAGTGGGAGTCGATCCTTGCGAAACACAAGGAAGGCGACGTCGTCACCGGCGCGTGTACCAAGAAGATCAAGGGCGGGCTGTTGGTCAACATCGGCGTCAACGTCTTCTTGCCAGCAAGCCAGGTCGATATCCGACGGCCGCCGGACATCGGCGAATACATCGGCCAGACGATTCAGTGCATGATTTTGAAGATCGACGAGCAGCGGCGCAACATCGTCGTCAGTCGGCGCAAGCTCATTGAGCTGGTCCGCGACGAGATGAAGAAGAAGTTGCTGGGCGAACTCGAAGTCGGCCAAGTCCGCAATGGTATCGTCAAGAACATCGCCGACTTCGGCGCGTTCGTGGACCTCGGCGGCATCGACGGGCTGCTGCACATCACGGACATGGGCTGGCACCGCGTCACGAACCCGCACGACGTGGTGAAGATCAACCAAGAACTCGAAGTGTACATCCTCGGGATCGACCGCGAGAAGGAGAAGATTGCCCTCTCCTTGAAGCACAAGACCGCATCGCCGTGGCAGAACATCGAGGCCAAGTACCCGATCAAGACGCGGCACAACGGCGAAGTCGTCAACATCATGCCTTACGGTGCGTTCGTGAAACTCGAACCGGGCATCGAGGGCCTGGTCCACATTTCCGAAATGTCCTGGACGAAGCGCATCAGCCACCCGAACGAGGTCGTCAGCATCGGCGACAAGGTCGAAGTGGAAGTGCTGAACATTAACCACGACAAGAAGGAAATTTCGCTGGGCATGAAGCAGTGCCAGTCGAACCCGTGGGACGAAGTCGCCAAGAAGTACCCGACCGGCACCCAGATCAGCGGCGTGGTCCGCAACCTGACGAGCTACGGGGCGTTCATCGAAATCGAAGAGGGCATCGACGGCCTCCTCCACGTCTCGGACATGAGTTGGGTCCGCAAGGTGTCCAACCCGAGCGAAGTCGTTCAGAAGGGCCAAAAAGTCACGTGCGTCGTGCTGAGTGTTGACCAAGAACGCAAGCGGGTCGCCCTGGGCCTGAAGCAAATGGCGAACGACCCGTGGGAAGGCGACATCCCTGGCCGGTACAAGCCGGGCCAGAAGGTCGTCGGCAAGGTCACGAAGCTCACGAACTTCGGCGTGTTCGTCGAACTGGAACAAGGCCTCGAAGGCTTGCTCCACATCAGCGAACTGTCGGACGACAAGATCGAGTCACCGGAAGAAGTCGTCAAGGTCGGGGACGACATCGAAGTCAAGGTTCTCCGCGTCGATGCCAAGGACCGCAAGATCGGCCTGAGCAAGCGTAACGTCGATGACCCAACGGTGCCGGACGACATCCCGGACATGCCGATCGACGACATCACCGGCCCGACGGCCACGACCGAAGGCAGCACGAAGCCGAAGAAGGACAAAGAAAAGGACAAGGACCGCGGCGACAAGGACGAATCGAAGACCGGCTTGCGTGGCGGTACAGGCGCCGCAGGTCCGCTGATTCAAATGCCCGGCCAAGAGAAGACCGAGTAAGTTCGGGCCGAGTGCGATAACCTTGAACGCCGTCCTCGAATGAGGGCGGCGTTTTTTCGTAGGCTTGGGTTGCAAACAAGCAAGATTCACCACAGAGGGCACGGAGAGCCACAGAGGAAAACCAGAAGAACTTGTTTTGGATTTCTCCGTGGCTCTCCGCGCCCTCTGTGGTGAATCCGGTTTTAGACAGATTGAGACATTTTGTAAGCTTTGTGAATCTGCGTCGGTATGCTGTCTCAGTCACCATCAGAACCATTTGTCGTTTCTCCTGGACATTGCCTACAATGATTCAGTTTCATCGAATTTTCACCCGTCATCAAAAGGCGGTTGGCATGGATACGACACGCTGGCTCACGGCGATCCCGATTTACAACGAGGCCAAGCACGTGCAAGAAGTCTTGCACGCGGTGCGACGGTTCAGCCAGGACATCCTCGTTGTCGATGATGGTTCCACTGATGGAACCTCGGCAATACTCGACACCGAACCGGGGTTGTACCGGCAAACCCACACCCCGAACCGTGGCTATGGTGCTGCGATTGCGACGGCGTTTCAGTTTGCCGTGCAACACGGCTACGAAACCCTGGTGACGATGGATTGCGACGGCCAACACGAGCCCTCGCGGATCCCGGTTTTGTTGGAAGCGCTTCACGACGTGGACATTGTTTCGGGTAGTCGGTACCTGCGTGACTTCCGCCAAGACACCCCCGCACCGAACGACCGCCGGTCCATTAACGCGACCATCACGAACGAAATCAACGAGCAGTACGGGCTGACCATCACCGATGCGTTTTGTGGCTTCAAGGCGTATCGCGTGGACGCATTGGCGAAGCTGCGCATCACCGAAACCGGCTGGGGAATGCCGCTCCAACTGTGGGTGCAAGCGTCGCGGTTGGGGCTGCGGGTGAAAGAAGTCGGCGTGCCACGGTTGTACCTCGACCCGAGCCGTGCCTTCGGTGGCATGTTAAACGACCCCACCCAGCGATTGGCATATTACCGAAGCATCCTCAGCCACGCCGAATCCGAGTTTGCGACGGCGGGCAGCCATGAAGCGATGTGTCGGGAGTCGCGGTAATGCCGATAGCGTCCCGACGCTACAAAGCCCCCGTGGAGAATGGGGCCGTTCTCGCCGAACCACCCCTGGGTGATGTGCCGGCACTGGTTGCGGCGAACCGGACGGTGTTGGCAAAGTTTGGTGCGTTCAGCGTGGCAGCGCGGCAGGAAGTTTTGGTTTTGGCGCGGCAGTACACAGTGGCAGGCAGCCAAAGCCCATCAATAATTATTGATGGGCTTGATTTCAATTCACCACTCTTGTTGTCGGGGCACCAACCGGAACTTTCCCACCCCGGCGTCTGGGCGAAGAACTTCGCCCTGCATGGCATCGCTCAAAAAATCGGTGGCCTTTCGCTGAATCTCGTCGTTGATAACGACACCCTCAAAACTACCGCATTGAAATTGCCCACGTGGGATAGTCGTGAACCGCGTTCGGTACGGCTGGAAACGGTGCCGTTCGACACGAACCGGGTTGAGCAACCCTACGAAGTGCGTGACGTGGAAGATTATGCACTCTTCGAGAGCTTCGCAGAACGGGCGGCGTCGCATTGGCAACATTGGGGCTATACCCCGATGTTGCCGGAAGTTTGGCGGCAAGTGTTGGATCATCCCGCACCGACGATTGGCGAACGCTTCGCAGTGGTGCGGCGAGCCAAGGAACGCGAGTGGGGTTGCCATAATCTCGAATTGCCGGTCAGTCACCTCTCGAAGACGGTTGCGTTTCAGCAATTCGTGGGGCAGATCGTTCGGGATTTGCCACGATTCACCGCCATTTACAACGACGCGCTTCATCAGTACCGCAGTGCGAACCAGATTCGTAGCAAGAACCACCCGGCGCCGGATTTGGAACCGGGCGAAACGCCGTTCTGGCGAATGACGAGCGCGGGGCGAACGAAGTTTTTCGCAACCGAACACGACATCCCTGAGCTTCGTCCGCGTGCGTTGACCCTAACACTGTTCGCTCGCTTGTTTCTCGGCGACTTCTTCATTCACGGCATCGGTGGCGGCAAGTACGACGAGGTGACGGACACCATCATCCGCGACTTTTACGGCATCGAACCACCCCTGTTTCAAGTCCTCTCCGCGACCGTGCATTTGCCGCTACCCACGTTCCCGACGACCGTAACCGATGTTCTTGCATTGCGCCGCCGCGAACGGGACTTGCACTGGAACCCGCAACGCCACCTGCCGAAACGAGACACCGAATTTACCGAAGTGCAATCGCTCGTGAACCGGCACCACTTGCTCGAAGCCGTTGCGCCAAGTGACCCCCGCGACCGCCAGGAACGCTACCGGAATTTCCGCGAGATTAGTGACCAGTTACGACCGCGTGTCGAAGCACGGCTGACCGACACCCGAGATTGGCTGACGCGCGCGGAGCAGGAAGCCACGGCGAACGCCGCGCTTGTACGCCGGGATTTCGCCTGGGTACTGTACCCCGAAGCGATGCTACGCCCGATCCTGCAGCAGTTTTTGTAATCCCTTCAACGCCGCACTTCCTGTCTGCAATCGGATGATGTCTCACACTCCACAAAGCCGATAGATCTTGCGTAGTGTTCGCCCGTTCGTGGTGAGGTTGCGCAATGGATTGGCCGTTCACACGCCGGGGTTTGCTCGAAGGTGCCACGATCGCGGGCGGGCTGATTGCGGCCAGCGCGGCGGGGTCGCGCACCGCAAGTGCGTGCGGGCTGATTGACCGATTGGCCCAGCAACCGGGTTGGGTGGTTGGGCGATTGACTGGGGCACAGGCCATCGCGGAGTCGTTGAAGCAAGAAGCGGTGGGGTGCGTTTACGGCATTCCCGGTGCGCAAGAAAATGAACTGTGGGACGAGCTTAAAGCCCGCGACGTGCCGTACCTGTTGGCGACCCACGAGTTCGCCGCCGCGTGCATGGCTGACGGGTATTCGCGGGCGACCGGGCGCCCCGGCGTGTTGTGCGTTGTCCCCGGACCAGGTGTGACGAACGCGCTGACGGGGCTTGGGGAAGCGTTGCTCGATTCGTCGCCGATCGTGGCCATCGTCGGCGACATTGCGAACGGCGACAAGTACCGCTCGTTTCAGGTCCATTCTTTGGACACCGTGGGGTTGCTGAAGCCGGTGACCAAGTGCGTGCTGCCGGTCACCGACGTGCGACAAATCCCTTACGCGGTGCGGCAGGCGTTCCGGTTAGCGATGAGCGGTGAGCCGGGGCCGGTGGCCGTGGTCGTGCCGTTCAACTTGCTCATTGAAGTGGCCGATTTCAAATGTTCGCCGCCCGCCGAACTGCCGGTGCCGTTCAACGACAAAGCCTTCGAGCAAGCCATCGCGTTGCTGGCGGACCCCGCCCAACGGGTCGGCATCTACGCCGGGTTCGGCTGCATGAACTTCGGCGACTCGCTCACGGCACTGGCCGAACTGTTGCAAGCCCCGGTCGCCACGAGCGTGTCGGGGAAGGGTGCCATCAACGAAGCGCACCCGTTGGCCGTTGGTTGGGGCTACGGGCCGCACGGCTCCGAAGTCGCGGAAAAAGCCTTCAAACATGACCCGTTGCACCCGTTGCGAAGTGGCGTGACAACGCTGCTGGCCATCGGCGTGAAGTTCAGCGAAGTCTCGACGGGCTTTTATGGCAATCCTCGTCCCACCCGCGTGATTCACGTCGATGCCAACGCCAACGTGCTTGGTAAAACGCAGCAAACGGACGTGTGCGTTCACGCCGACGCGGGGCTGTTCCTGGCGAAGGCGCTCGCGTGTGCGGACCGCATTCGCCGCCCGGCGGACCCGGTGTTGACTGGTCGGATCCGCCAGTTGAAAGCTGACCAAGATCGCAAGCTGTGCGACATTCCGCCGGGCAAATGCGGCCTCGACCCGCTCGCGTTGATTGCCTCGCTCCGGCGACAACTTCCCGAAGATGCGTTGCTATTCAGCGATGTCACCGCGAGTGAACACCTAGCCGCCGAATACTTCCGCACCACGAAGCCACGCACCTATTTCAACCCGGTTGACAATCAATCAATGGGCTGGTCGATCGGTGCCAGCATCGGCGCCCAACGCGCCTGCCCCGCCCGCACCGTAGTAACTCTCACGGGCGATGGTTGCTTCCTGATGGCGATGCAAGAACTGTCCACGGCGGCACGGGAATCGTTGCCGGTGAAGTGCTTCATTTTGGACGATCGCGCGTACCACTACATGCAAATGTTGCAACAGCCCGCCTACCAACGCACCACCGCCACCCACTTGGCGAAGCTCGACTACCGCGCCCTGGCCCAAGGCTTCGGCGTGGCATACCAGGAGATTACCACATCAGACAATCTCGATGCCGCCGTCTGTGCCGCCCTCCGCCACGCCGGGCCGGTGCTGGTCCGCGTGGTCACCGATTACAACGACCGCAAAATTCGCTGGATCGAAGCCGTCCGCCATCGCTTCGTGAAAGAACTGACCGCCGCGCAAAAAGTGCGATTCCTCTCCCGCGTCGGCACGCGCATGGTGACCGAACAGAAAAGCGACTAACTGGATTCGTCACTACGGAAACGGTGTTTGCAGCAGAGAAAAAAGAGTATGCAACCCACAACGCTGCCGCCGTTCAATGCAGATGGTGACCTTTCACCCGGTGTGTATCGCGCGACTCTGTCAAAGGTGCTAGAACGATTCGGTCAAGACTCCGTTCAGCGCCGAGCCGTGGCCGATCGGCTGAGTCGGATTTATTTGCTCACCCGATCGACCGGACAGTTGGGACGTTTCGTCGTCTTTGGGTCGTTCGTGACCGCCAAGATCGAACCAAACGATGTCGATATCGTGATCATTATGGAAGACACCTTCAACGTCTCGTCCGTCAGTGGCGAGGTTGCACTGGTGTTTCAACACATGCAAGCGGACGCCCATTTTGGGGCGAGTGTGTTCTGGACAACCCGTTCTGGGGCATTCGGCGGTGAACAGGCAATGGTAAATATTGGCAAGCCCGTCGCGAGGGCGGCCAACGGGGTATCATCGAGATTGTCGAGGAGACATCATGATTGCGAACGACCGAGAACTGCAAACGACGTTGGACCGCATTAGCTGGTTTCAACAACAGGTCGCCCACCTCCGCAAGAGTGAGACCAACCCGGCAAACTATCGCGCCGCGGTATCCGGGTTCTTGGCGGAAGTGGACCGGATGCAACTTGAGGTCCGCGAGTTCTTCTGTTTTCTACCGTCTGAGAGCCAAGTCACCAAGCAATCAATTGCCACATCCGAAGGCAACCGCATGGCTGGCGTTTCGTGATCTCGGCTATTCACACCATGCCGTTCGTCTTTGGCGAGCCAGCGTCACATTCGAGGGAGCGAGTCGGACTGTGCTTGCGAAGCAGGTGTCCAGTTCGGAACGTGCGATTGCTTCCGGCAAATGGTTGGTTACGTTACGAATGACCGAGGAAAATTCGCAAGGGACTTTTCGACCTCTTCGATCAACTCCACATCCGGACAGGGTCGGTGCATCTTTTCTAGCGCCAAGTTAATGGCGTAGGTCAGTTGTGCGTCTTCAACCACTTCCGTCTTGATGATGTTGTTTTGACACAGCCAACGGCTCACTTCGCACCACTGCCATAGGAGAGTATTCTCAGACAGGTGGCACACTGGCGGTGGGAATTGGCCGGGGCCACGCTTCCCGGACATTAATTGCTGAACATATTGCGGGGACTTCCCAATCTTCCGGGCGATTTCCGCCTGCGTCACATGGTTGCACTCGTCGATCTGCCACACATCCGCTCCGATGTTGGCTTTCCGAACATCCCGGATGGCACTCATGACGGCATCTTTGTAGGACGGAGCAGTCCGAGAGAATTCTAACCACACCCGCCCGTAGCAGATGCTCGGCGTAGCGTCGTCGCACCCGGCTGCAAACAGGGCATCCGCCATCGCGTCTGTCAACTCCGTCGTCCCGGAGAGAAGCAGAGCGAAGTCGAACTCCCGATCGCAGGTTTGTCGTTCGGTCATTGCGCCACCTCCTGATTGTCTTCCCCTTGGTGGGGGCAACAGTCTACTTTGTTCTGGATCTGCCTCGCATGGTTCATCGGAACGCGGGGCGTCGAGTTGACAAAAACAATGCACCCCGCCCGCGACGCAAAGGGGCACAGTATCCGACCCCAACAATGAGCGTGACCGTTAGACTTTTCAACTCGCCACCCTAACCCCTCGGCATACCGGAGGGCTTGCTCAATATGCTTATCAGTATGACGTGGACGATCATTCATACACCCACTATAGGGACGCAGTTGATACCTGTCAAGCAATGCTATCAACTCTTGCACAAAGCGTTCATGTTTGGCGAGCCGGCGTTGCACACAGGGTTAGCCGTGGCGTTTCGCTTCGAGTTCTTCCCACCTTCCATACAGTTTTTCCACGACCTTTTGCGACACTTCCAGGGCTTGGCACGCGGCGGTGAGGGCGGCATGGCCCTTGGTTGCGGCGGCTTCGACGGTGGCGTGGTGGGTTGTTACTTCGGCTTCCGCTGTGTGGATTTTCGCTTCGATCTGTTCGAGTTCTTTCTGCTCGTTGTAGCTCAACTTCTTGGCTTTGCCGGTGGGCGTTGCCGCTTTTGCAACCGCAGCGGCGGGCTTCAGGAACTCGGCGGTGGTGCGTTCGTAGGAGGTCAGCCACTGGTTCACGCTGCCGTAACTGGAAGCGCCGCCGCGACCGTCCAGCCCGATGACTTCGGTGCAAAGGCGGTCCATTAATTCCCGATCGTGCGTGACCAAGACCACGGCGCCGGGGAACTCCGAGAGGCTATCCTCCAGCACTTCTAGGGCGGGAATGTCGAGGTCGTTGGTCGGCTCGTCGAGCAACAATACGTCCGCCGGAAGGAGCATCAATTGGGCGATGCGGACGCGGGCTTGTTCACCACCGGAGAGTGTGCCGACGGGCAAGTCGAGTTGTTCCGCCCGGAACAAAAACTGCTTCGCCCAACCGCCGACGTGAACTTGCCGATCGCGGTAGGTCACGCTGTCCCCGTTCGGGCAGATCGACCGCCGCAGCGTGAGGTTCGGATCGAGGGCCGCGCGACCCTGCTCGAACATGACAACGCGGATTTTATCGGCTTGGGCGACGGTGCCCGTGTCCGGTGGCATCTCCCCGGCCAAGACTCGCAACAGCGTACTCTTGCCGCACCCGTTCGGACCGAGCAATCCGAGCTTCGTACCCGGTGTCAGTGCAACATCAATCGGCCCGAACAGTGGCTTGTTGCCGAGCGACTTCGAGATGCCGAGGGCTGTCAGCAATTTCTTCGTCTGTCGTCCCGTGGAAACGAAATCAATCCCCGCAGCGCCAGTTTGATTGGTACGATACTTCAACTCCGCGAGTTCTTCCCGGCGGTCGGCGGCGGCTTCGATTCGAGAACTCGCTTTGCGAGTTCTCGCGCGGGCTTTGTGACCCAACCATTCGGTCTCGCGGCGCACTTGGTTGGCAAGCGATTCTTGGGCTTTTGCCTGGGCTTCCATGAACAAGTCGCGGTTCTCCGCGTAATCGTCGTACCCACCGGGGCTGCGGAAAGAACCGCCGGGGTAAACCCGGTTGATTTCGAGAATGTCGTCGGCCACGGCGCGAAGAAAAGCCCGGTCGTGCGTTGCCACGAGGTAGCCGAAGTTGGCAGCCCGGAGTAGCTTTTCCAGCCACACCACGCCGGGCAAATCGAGGTGGTTCGTTGGCTCGTCGAGCAGTAGCAAATCGGGTTTGCGGATCAGTTCCTTCGCCAACGACAACCGCTTCCGCCACCCGCCGGACAACGTGTTTGCCAACTGATCCGGGTCATCAAAGCCGAACTGCGTGAGCATTTTTGCCGCACGAGTTTCGCGCTCATGGTCTTCCAGCGCATCGTTCGCCAAGGCCGCAACCAGCACGTCGGTCAACGTCTGGTCTTCACCGAAAACATCATCTTGGGCTACGTAGCCAACTCGTATACCCCGTCGGAGCGTCCGGGTGCCGCTGTCCGTCGGTTCCATTGCGGCCAGTATTTTCAACAGCGTCGATTTGCCAGCCCCGTTCGGCCCGATCAGCCCGACCCGCTCCCCGGCCCGCAGGTCAAACGCTAGCCCTTCAAAAAGTGGGCGGATACTGAAACTTTTTGTTAACCCCTGCACGCTCAACAAAACACTCATTCGCCACCCACCGTGAAAAGTCCAGCCACGCCAGGATTGACGTGCTGTTTATCCTATTGGTTCGGGCAATGGGGTTGGGCATGATTCGTGTTAGTGGTTCTTTATTCGCCGATCTTGAACCTTGCTGATTTTGTGCCCTGAAGGGGCACCGGAATGTAGCCACGGGTGGAGCGAAGCGGAACCCGTGGACAGTCACATTCCCTTGTCACTCGCCCTGAAGGGGCGAAGGAAGTCCGCCGCCCCTTCAGGGCGGTTTCGTGTTGGGACTGGTTCCACGGGTTCCGCGAAGCGCTTCACCCGTGGCTACATTCCGTGACCGCGATGCGGTCAAGACATCACCCGCAGTATCCGACCAAGTCTAACAACGCCCCTCACGCCCATCACTTCCTCGATTTCCCGCTTGCGGCGAGGGGGCATCTTCGCATAATCATGGGTCTGCTCGTTGACCTACCTGAGCTTTCGCATTCTCGGAGATTGTCCGCATGGTTCGTTCTGGATTGTTCACGGTGGCCGCGTTGGTGGCGGCGTGTTCGTCGCTGGTTGCACAGCCGATCAACCGTGCGG
>JAYSXU010000047.1:0-2168 GCA_043716965.1 Fimbriiglobus sp. | reverse complement strand
GGAGGTTGCCGCAACCGTCGGCACCGGCGGTCGGGCTGCCACCGCAACCGTTGGCGTCGGCGTAAGCCCCTTGAGCCACTCGCTTGACGCTCTTGGCCACGCGGTGAGTTTCGGTCGAGGTCACGTTGCGGGTCACTTGCGTCGCCACTTTTTCAACGACGGTTTCCTTGACCATCCGCGTCGTGGTGACGGGTACCGTCTCCATAATTCGTTCGCTGACTTTGCGGCACACCGTCGTCGGAACTTTCTCGGTCACGGTCTTCTTCACTTGGGTTGTCACGGGGACTTGCTCGGTGATCGTCGTCATCTTGGTCACGCTGCGGGTCTTCGTTTCCGAAGGTTCGCGAACCAGGCTCAGGCGGGTCCCACACGGCTTCTGCACGCTGCAGCAGGTGCAAGGATCGTAGCTGGATTCGTACTGCGGAACGCGGGCCAAACGCAAACCACCGGCGACGCAGTACGATTCGCAAGTCGTGGTCGGTACTTGTTTGCTGACGCACTTCATCACGGTGACCGGCTCACAGATGGTCTTGATCACATCGACCATGACCGTTTCGGTGACGTCCCGAGTGACGCTCTTGCAAACTTGCTTGTTCACCGTCTCGGTGACGGGCTTGCAGACCGTCTTGACGACGTCCCGCATCACCGTTTCGCAGACCGGCTTGCAGACTTGCACTTGCACGTCCGAGTAGATGGTCTCGCAGACCGGCCGGCAGACGGTGAAGCATTCGTTGCGCGTTTCCGGAACGCAGACTTGCTTGCTCACGCAGGTCGGCACTTCGCGGTAAAGCGTTTCGCAGACGGTCTTGCAGACCGTGTACGAACAGTCCTTGTTCACGATTTCGCAAACAGGTTTGTTCACCATTTCGGTGACGCAATTCATGTGGGTTTCGGTGACCGGCTTGCACACGGTGTACGACACGTCTTTGTACACGGTCGTGGTGACGGGTCGGTTCACAGTCTCGTTGACACACTGCATTTGCGTCTCGGTGACACTCCGCATCGTCGTTTGCACTTCGTCGCGATACACCGTCCGGGTGACCGGTTTCATCACGGTTTCGCGGACGGTTTCGTAGCGGGTTTGCATGCGGGTTTCGGTGGTCGTGTCGTACACCACGCGGCCAGCCGGCGCACAGGCTGCGGAGCCGGAAGCCCCGGCCGTCACATATGTGTTGCAGCCGCAATGTGCGGCGCGAACGGTCGTACCCGTCCACCCGAGAAGCGCGACGACTGCCGCGGCCAAGGGAACGCCCAATCGCATCCTCATGATGGTCTCCTCATCGGGGCGACTCACCACGCCGAATCTCGGCGCCCCGGCGTTTCCAAACGCTGAGGAAGTTGGTGAACCGACCCGGTTCTTGAAAATCGATCGCGTGTCCGAGGTTCCGGTGATCCTGCGGTTATCGCGTCCGGATAGATATCGACTCGGCCACTGCGGCGGCGTACTCGCCAAACGACTCTTCGGCAGAATCGGCCGGTCGGAATGTCCGAGCGATGCGCGAATAGCGGCCATGCGCTGTGGGACGATTGTGCCGGCGGAAACAGGGGCGAAGCGGGAAACGACACGGGCGGAATCACGCAAGTCGCAAACGTGAGGGGAAATTTGTGTTCGGAAACCGGGAGATGTTTATTAGCCCGAACGACTCGACCGGAGGGTATTGCAAAGAATTCCGCTTGACAGACGGGTCGAAAAACGTGAATTGTGGAAAGATACCGAACTGCGGCTCCGTTTATTCACCATTGAGTTGGCCCGCGTTCGGCAGTCCCCGAGGTGACGATCTCATGCATCACATTTCTTGCGACTACTGCGGGAACGAGCTCAGCTCACCCTCCGACGCACATTACACCCTCCGCATGGAAGCCCGATTGGTGTGCGACAGCCCAGGATTGAATGACGATACCCGCGACGATCACGAACCACTCGACCCCGTCGACGCCATGGAAGACTGGCTCTCAGAAGCCGAAATCACTCTCGATGAGACAACCCCGATCAACTTCCCCATCGCTTCGCTCGACAAAATCTACGACTTGTGTACCGATTGTTACCGCCGCATCCAGGCCGACCCACTGGGTTTAGATCGTGCCCGACGCTTCCAGCTCAACGACCAATGAACGATCATTCCCCTTTGGCCAGTCGCTTGAATTCCGGGGCGTCGCTAATCGCTCGG
>JAYSXU010000460.1:0-12543 GCA_043716965.1 Fimbriiglobus sp. | reverse complement strand
GCGACGACACCCGGCCAGGTTTTGGCGATAGAAATTAACATCGCAAGCATGGCATTGGTCTTCAATGCCATCAGCAGCACGTTCAGCCGTATCCGGGTGCGGACTTCCAAGACCGGCTGTTCCTGCCGGTAGTTCAACACGCACGGCTCACCGCTTGGAACTCGGTCGAGCTGCAGCGGCTCGTCTTTGACCGTCGTCGTCTGGAGAATCGGTGCGGTCAGTGGTGCCGTATTCATGGGAGGTTTCACCCTGGATGAGGTCGCGGAATGTTGAGGGGATCACGAGTCGGTCGAATCCGAGAATCGAGTCAGCGACGGGGTCACCAACAGGCCGAGACCGAGACCGTACACGACAAAGAGCAACGCGAGAACAGCCTGGAATGACAAGCCGTGTTTGGACGTCGAGTCTTCAAGCGAAGTTGCGGCCCTTTCTGGGATCTTAGAATTCATGTTTATCTCCTTTGTTGTGGATCACTCCCTCGGTCGTTCCGACCGGGGAGAAGGTTTTCGATTTCCGGAACGTGGACGACTTCGACCTGGAGGAAGTCACTGAGCAGTTCATCACCGAGGATTCGGCGGGCGCCCCATTCCAGATCGGTATCGATGGCAGCAGTGACCTGTTTTTTCAGGCTGGCAACTTTCGACTTCCGCCCCGTTAGAATCGTCACGACAAATCGCTTGGCCCGAATTTCGTCATCGAACCAATGCTCATCAAGGTACCGGCTCACTTTGCGGGCCGTGCGGGTGGCGATCCCTCGGGGGTGCCCACCGCAGTCAATGAACAGGACGCCCAGTCGGGTCCGCTTGTCCGAATTTTCAAAGTAGGAAGTGGCTTTTGGCACTCGGTCACCACGCTCAAGCTCAAGAAAGTCACGGAGCTTCTGACCCACGATTGGCTTTCGCGTTTCAAGTGACTGGTCAAGAAAAGCGAGCACGGCAAGGCGTTCCACTTTGGCCCGTGGCCCGAGTGGGCGCGCGAGCTTTTCGGAAGCCCCAATTTCACGGCAGCCCCGGCGGGTCAGCCGGTAGGCCACCCGCACCCCGTCGAGTGATTGCGGCCGGAGGTAGCGGTAGGTCGGGCCGTGGCCGAGCAACCGGCGAACCGTACTCTTTGCCGCATCTCGTTCCTGCCCTGGGAAGAATTTCTTCCAGAGGGCGTCGAGCGTTGAAAGCCTGAAGCGGGCAACAAAACGCAGGATCTTCAAATCCCGCTCGCCGAGTTTGATCTTCGCGCCGGGGTCTTGGCTGGCGTTGTCTTTCTGCTTGGGCATTTGGTCACCAAAGTTCGTAGGGAAGTTCCAATTGTTCCACCGCCAGGTGGAACCCTTCCAAGCGGGAAGCCGAGTATTGGCCGCCAATTTCAATGACGGTGATTGCACCAGAATTGTCCGAAACAATTGCGTCGGGAATCGTCGGGCCGAATTCACCGTCATCAAACAGGTCTTCCATCCGCCAGTTGGCACACCGTCCTCGTTGAAGGAAGACTTCTGATACAGCGAGATCATGTTCAATTTGCAGATTCTGTTTGATCGCCCCGCCGACCCCGCCGAATTCCTCAACTACGAGGGAAGTGGCCCACCAAAGATGGCACGGCGTGGGTTCCGTGGAGGCCCAACGCGAATCGAGCCTGTGAGCCAAGCTGTGAAAGTTCGGCGGGGCTTGGGTTGGCTGCCAAGTCAGAATCGGGGACACCATAACGGGCTGACGGAATGCACCGTGTGCGGATTCCAGCCAACCCTGGGTTTTCATTGCCCGAAGGATTCGCGTTGCCACCTGCTGCAAGAGTTTGAGGAATTCCTTCAACTGCAAACTCGTGGCAAGTCGAGCCTGTGTTGTGAGCAGTTCGAGTATCGGCGTATGTGGTCGCATCGAGGGTCTCGATTGGATGATCCAGGGGCAGCGGAAAGTGATGACGATTACGAAAGAGGCCGGGTGCAAAAGTGAGTGGCCCTCGGAGCAAACTCCGAGGGCGAGGAAATATCCGATTATGCAATCAGGCACGACAATTGTCGGCAGACCGGCAACGGGGGATCAATTTTGTAGACGGCATCACAGGCAGCGAACAACTTGGAAGAGATGGCCATATCACGGATGCCGATAGCAATCACGATACGTCCGCTGTCTTGCAATTTTTTTGCCATGTGCGAGAAATCCCCGTCGTGAGTGAGCAAGATCACTCGCTGAATTTTGGAGTTGGTCAGCGCGCGGAACATCGTTTCTGTCGTCATGCGGAAATCGATGTTCTTTGCTGGGTAATCGGATTCATTAATCATTTCAACCCCTGCCTGATCGAGGTCAGACTGGTAGATCGGATTGCGGTCCCAGTCAGCGAACGCCATCACCGATGTGTTCGTGCCAAAGAAACTCGTCAGCCCGGTTACGACAGGGAACCAATCGATCAGCGGGTACAGTTCACCGTCGAAGAACCCATTCTCAGGGTAGAAGCGGTCAAATTGCGTACCAATGAAGTTCTGGTGATCGATGGCGATAATCGCGTCGCCAGAGAAGATATTCGCCGTTGATCGTTTAACTTCGACCGGGGGATTCCCGCTCGAAGGGAGGTAAGACTTCGTAAGCATGGTCGCGTCAGAAAGAATTATCCATCTGTTTGGCTCACGCGAGTGTCGCCGAGGGACATTCACTTGACGCGGAAGATTAGGCCGTGTTGATTGATGTTGTTGGAAACTGGGCGGCTTGGTAAACGGCTGCGGTAAGGCTGGCAAACTCAGACCGGAGAGCACGGATGCACCGCCACGAAATTCCCCGTGACACATGGCTGCGAATGGTACCACTCCTCCCCGGTCAACCGGGTGGACATGGCGGGGTCGCCAAGGACAATCGCCACTTCCTCAATGCCGTCTGGTACGTCGCCAAGACCGGCATTGCGTGGCGGGATTTGCCGGAGCGGTTCGGCAAGTGGGACACGGTGTACCACCGGTACAACGAGTGGTGCAAGAAGGGGGTCTGGCAGCGGATCTTTGACACGGTTCAAGACCCCGATCTCGAATGGCTGATGATCGACAGCACGGTGATTCGGGCGCATCAGCATGCGGCCGGAATGAACGGCGGGGACGACGATCACGATATGGGTCGGTCGCGGGGTGGCCTTGGGATGAAGATTCATGTGGCGGTGGATGCGCTGGGGAATCCCGAGTCGCTTCACCGGAGTCCGGGTCAGGACGCGGACATCGCGCACGCGGAAGCGTTGCTGGGCGATCACAAGCCCGCGGCCGTGTTGGGTGACAAAGGTTACGACAGCGATGCGTTCGCGGCGACGGTGAAGGAACGCGGTGCGGTACGAGAAGACATCGCGGAACTTTGTGGGGATGGTCTTACTGGCCGCAACAATGATCTGGCTCAAATGAGATTTCCAGGCCGCCGTCGTTGACCCGTCTTCAATCGACACGGCCTAGTATCATAAGCACGACTTAGCAAAAATACTGTCTTTAATAGGATAAAAACAGTCGCAATTGCCTATTTGACAAGTATATTGCTGTTCTGATTAAGTTTATCATTTTACCATGCACAACTTGGGTTGATCCGATCACGTCAAAAGAATTTATCTTGTCCCCTTGATGATGCGACTTGGTCATTTCACTTCAGAGACAATTCCAGCGAACGGCCCAACTCAATCGCGTTGGGCTATCCTGATTTTCCGGAGTACGAGCCATGCGTGGTCACCTGTCACAATTCATTTCGAGACCCATTTCCCAGCATTCACGGCAGATACTCCAGGTGGAGCGTCTCCAAGATCGAATCACGCCGAGTTGCAGCATGGTTGTTATTGATGGGCACATCTTGCGTATTGTCGGTGATGATTCGGACAACCGCGTCGCTGTGGCGGACCTCGGGGGTGGTCGGGTTGTCGTCACGTGTGACACCAGTGCAACGAGAACGTTGACGGGAATTGATCGTGTTGGTTTCAACGGCGGGCGGTAATGACACGGTGACTTTTCAGACGGTCGCCGATAAGGCGACTGTGTCGAATTATAAGGAGTTCACGTTCGAGGCGGACCTCGGGGCAGGGAATGACACCTTCCTGACAAACCTGTCGCCCGACGCGCCTTCGATCCGAGCGGTGGAGATTTCGGTCCGTGGCGGGTCGGGTGATGACACGTTCCTGTCACGGGTGGCTGCTGTGATGATCGAAGACCCGAATCTCCTGCCGGTTTTGCGGACTGCCGTAAACCTGGAATACGAAGGCGGGAGCGGTGACGACAGCTTCGTGACAACCTTCCGGGGCGTGCGAATCGCCCAGCCTGTGGGGGTCGAGCTTTCCGGCGGCGACGGCAACGACCACTTCACGACGTTGCTTCAAGACGTGCAGCTCGATGCCCCGTTCGCTCTGAAGCAAAGTGGGGGCGGTGGCAACGACGACATACGGGTCATCTACGGCTTCAACCCTCAGCCCGATCCGCCCGCTCGCGCTGCTCTTGTCGTGAACGCGCCGATGCTAGTCAACCTGAACGGCGGCGCGGGGAGTGACGACATTCGTGTGATACACGGTTTCAACCCGCAGCCCGATCCGCCTGCCATTCCTGCGATCCTTCTTAACAATCGGCTCGATCTGAACGTTGATGGTGGCCGTGGGGACGACGTTCTGTTCGCAGAGATCATCCCGTGCATCCGCCCGTCGGGGGCTTTGAACGTGTCACTCGATGGCGGCGCAGGAGACGACATCGTCCTCGCGGCGGTTTTCGTCGATCCGATGAGTACAGTCCGTGACAACGTCGAGGTTCGTCTTCGAGGCGGCGATGGCGACGATACGCTTGGCCTTTTTGTCACAGGTCCAATGGGTGAATCGCCAAGCAACGCATTTCAAATCAACGGCGTCGATGGCGTCGATACGGCCTTTGCCACTCCCGGCGTCCGCATCCGCAACTGCGAACGCTAAACGTATCGCAAACAACTGTCCCCCAGCCCAATCCATTCGCCTTGTTTCGTCATGCTCTTGAAGAGTATTTCTAATGAGTTGGCTCACGAAGTATCTGGCCCGCCGTCAAACGTCGGCACCGAAGGTTATCACCCCAAAGGTTCGGTTCCGTCCGAGCCTGCTCGATCTGGAAGACCGGACCGTGCCGACCGTGATCGTGAACCCAGTGTTCGGCGCGGAGCCGTTCCTTTCCGACCGGCAAAGGGAAATGAGCAACACGAACGTCGCGCTCATTTTCTGGGGGGACTTCTGGAACGGGACGAACAGCGCCCAGTCGGTCGCCATTCAACAAGCCGCCCAGAAGGTTCTCGACAGCGGCTACCTCGGACTGCTCACGCAATACCGCAGCGACGAGCACGCGAATTTGGGCATGACGTGGCTAAACCAGCACGTGCAGTCGGTGTGGGGGACGGTAACCGTCCCCACTGGCCATTTCAGTGCCTATGGCATTTACGGTGTCGTCAACACTGCGTTGTACAACACTTTTGGCGTGTACGGCGGCCCGTCGAACACCATTTACGCGGTCGTCACGCCCCCTGGGGTCGCCGATGACACACCCACTGATGCTGGCTTCAACAGCGATTCCACGATGTGGATCGGGGTCAACGTCCGTTCGCAAGCGAATTCGGTGTCCATCCCGGCGATGCAGGACAGCTTCTCGTGGACGTTCGGTCACGAAGTCGCGGAAACCATGAGCGATCCGAGTCCGTTATTCGGCGCGATACACAACGGCGTGAATTTTGCCCCCGGCAACCTGTTCCTTGATGACCTAGGCCATCAGATCGGAGACAACGAGGGGAATAGCTACGCTACCGCGAGCCGAACGGCGCACTGGTCCAGCCACTCTGGTCGTCCCTGGATCAAGTCTGGGCAGTCACGGATACCAACCGACAACACGTGACCTTGGACCCGATCTGGGTGGACAGCTCGGGGAATACGTTCAGTACTGGTGCGAACAGATTCAAGATCGGTGTGACGTTTACCGGCCAGTTCGACCTCGACATCACCGGCGACCAGTTCGGCGTTAGCGGCCAGCCCGGTTCCTTCGACGACTACGTCGTACTCGACAAGACGGCGGCGGGAGGGCTACTCGTCACGCTCAACGGCGAGCAGTTCCAGTTCGAGCCGAACACGGTTCGCAACGTGACCATCAATACCGCGGGAGGCAACGACACAGTCGATCTACTCAGCACCGTTACGAACAGCCCCAAAGTTCCCGACATCAACTACACGATTAACCTGAGCGGCGGTTCGGCCACGGTGAACGTGATGCCGCTATCCTCGAACCTCGACGGCGTGATCGCGCCGCTGACCGTCCACGGCAACGGCAACTTCAGTCCTGGGACGCTCAACTTGTTTGACACTTTGCACGCGGGCGGCGTGGACTACCAGCTCGCCGACGGCGTGCCATCGCACTCGGGGGTCTTCTCGTGGTTCACGAACGACGTGAAGCACACAGCCCTCGGCGGTTGGATCAAATTCGACTACATGGCTACGGTCAACGTTAAGTCGGCGGGGCTGTACCGGAACCACTTCGAGATACTCGACACGCC
Source organism: Fimbriiglobus sp. (assembly GCA_043716965.1). Classification (GTDB taxonomy): domain Bacteria; phylum Planctomycetota; class Planctomycetia; order Gemmatales; family Gemmataceae; genus Fimbriiglobus. The sequence goes on along the minus strand of JAYSXU010000460.1, from coordinate 6,058 downwards.
GAGCGTCACCAACCTGGAGGGGAGTGCCGCCGGTTCGCTCGTCAGCGTGAAGGGGACGACCCTCCCGGTGACTTTCAAGGGTTCCTCGTCACTGGACCGCGTCGAGGTTCATGACGGGGTGTACCGTCCGAACCCCACCGTGGACAACTACCGGATTAACAAGATCAAAGGGGGCGTGACGGTCTCCGAAACCATTCCCGGACAAGCCCTCGACCTCACCGTCGATGACGGCGGCGACCCGGTCCCACAAAACGTGACGCTCACCGATCAAGGCGTTTGGTTCGGCGGGGGGCTGCTAATCGGCGGTACGAACCTCCGCAACTTCACCGTGGTTCTCGGCACCGCCAGTGGCTCGCAGGTGAGCGTCGTGGCCACCCCGAACACCGGCCCGGTCGGGAGCACGACGACGCACCTGGACTCGTATGCGAAACAGGTCACGGTTCACGTCGATGGGGGTATTGATGACGTTCAGGGCGTTCGCGGGAAACTCGCCATCCAACAACAGCAATTCGGAACCAACAGGCTGGTCGATTTAACGATCGACGACAGCCACGACACCGTCGGGCGGACCGTCACCTTGACGCGAGGAGGCGTGTCGGGCCTCGCCCCGGCAATGATTTTGTTCGACGAGACGCGCCTGAAGTCGTTCTCCGTTTCCAGCGGCAAAGGCACAAATCATTTCGCAATCCTCGGCACTCCGGACAACGGCCTCGGGATGCCAACGATCCTGAACACCGGCTCCGGTACGGATTGGGTCGCTATCGACGGCACCGAGGGGCCGCTCCAGGTGAAAGGCCGCGGCGGGGTGGACTTCGTAACGGTCGGCGGAATCGGGCAACTGAAGTACCTCGGCGCCGCCGTCGATCTCACCAACCCGACGGGCCAGATTTTACTGACGATCGACGACCACCTCGATACGATCGGTCGGTTCGCCGCGCTCGCCACGGACAACCTGGCGTTCAGCTACAACACTTACGCCGCACCAATCTCATGGGCGAGCGCGAACGTGTCCTATCTGCACTTTCTGGGCGGCTCAGGTGGGAACGATTTCGCCGTGACCGGCTTCGTTAACCGATCATTTGATACGGCCTTCGAGAGCGGGTCCGGAAACGACAAGGTCCAGGTTTTCGGCGGGTCCGGCGGATCGTTGTACCTGGACGGCAACGGCGGCCAAGACGCCGTCACCATCGGCAACGGCTCGCTGACGAGTGTTAACGGAACAGTGTACCTCTCGAACGGGGCCGGGCACACCTCGGTCGTGGCGGACGACTCGACCAACAGTACCAATCGCAACTACCGTTTCTTCCCGAGTCCGTTGAACCTCCCGTACCCCGGTAGCCTCACCCTGACGGGCACGAACACGGCGATCCTGTTCAAACCGGGGCAGATCAACGATTTCACACTGAACGCGGGAACGGGGTCCGACAACCTCGCCGTGCTCGGCCTCGACAACAAAGTGAAACTTCGCTTCGACGGCGGCAAGGGGTCCGATTCGATCCTCGGGCCGGCGGGCGCGAACACCTGGGACATCACGGGTAAGAACGCCGGCACGCTCGACGGCCAGATGAGTTTCACCAACGTCGAATCCCTCGCCGGACAGAACGGCGCCGATATTTTCCTGTTCGAGCCGAACGGGGAGGTCACGGGCGCGATTGACGGCGGTGGGGGTGACAACTGGCTCGACTACACGGCGGTCCCGACGCACGTGAACGTGAACCTGCCGACTGGCAAAGCCAGTCTCGTGGGCACCGGCGTCCAACACATTCGCAACGTCCGGGGCGGCGACCACGGCAACGTTTTGATCGGCGACGGGCAGGGGAACATCTTCGTCGGCGGGGCCGGGGCGGACTTCATGCTCGGCGGCAGCGGGCGAAACGTCATGATCGGCGGCGGCGGCGGGGACATTCTCTCGGCTGGCGCGGCTGGTGATTTGCTGATTTCCGGCAAGACGAGTTACGACCACGACAACACCGCACTGGCGGCGATCCAGGCGGAATGGCTTTCCACCGACACCTACGACCAGCGCATCAAAAAGCTGAAGGTCGATGGCGTCGGTCCGGGCAACATCTACCGGCTCCAGTTCGGCGTGACTGTGTTCGCCGACCCCGTGATTACGCACTTATTTGGCGGCAACGGGACTGATTGGTACTTCGCCAGCCCGATCGACGTGGTCACCAAGCAACCGGGTGAAATCGTGAATTGATTTCCGATGCAGAGCCTCCGCCGTTGCGAGGCTCTGCATTTTCAGATAGTTCAATTGAAGCACTATCCCCAGGTTATTCGGGTCGAGACTGACTTTGCCCGGACTTGGATTTCTGCCGGAGAACCAGTCGAAGCTGAACTGCCGCCGCCGCCAACGCTTCCGGAATGGAGCCGTTCATCGCCAAAGCGCCGGACAGCGTTCCCCAGTAGAGTGGTTCGTTCGGCTCAAGTTCAACGGCCCGGTGTGCGAGACAGACTGTCATTGATCGGTCCCAACCCTGCGGGTTGCGGGAACGGAGCAACAGCACGGCCAAGTTGTTCATCGTGGCAGGCTGGAACGGTGTCAGGTCGTGTGATTGGCGATAAAAATCAGCCGCCTCATTGTCCCTGTGAACGTCCCGACTGATCACGGACCCGAGTGCGAAGTACAACCGGGCCACGTCGCTCTGAAGTACGCCGTCCGTGACAGCTTCTGTCGATTGTGTTTTCCACCGCCGGAGCACGGGGTCTAGGGCCGTGCACAATTTTTTTTCGGATTCACCAGAGCGGTCCTTTGCCTCCAGCATGTTGCAATAGAAAAAGAGGGTGTTCAGATGTTCCCATCGGTAGAAACTGATCTGGGGATATTTCTTCGACAGGAGTTCGGAAATCCCGAGGGACTCGGCAATCGAAATCTCGGCGCGTGTGCCATCGCCCCGACGGGTTTGAGAGGTCGCAAGAACGCGGAGGATGCGACCGATCAGGTGCGGGTATTCGTTGGAATCGGGGCGGGCTTTCGAGAGGCCGCGCAACAAGCCGATCGCTTCGAGCCAATACCCCTCCGCCTCGATTTGCCGCTCGGGAGTTTCGATCGACAACCCGAGACCTTCCAGAGCCAAGACCAATTCCAAACAGTATTGTTCCTCCCGTGGCGCGGCGCGGATCGCTTGCTTTTCGAGCGCGATGGCTTCCCGGATTTGCGTTTCGGATTCGGCGTACCGGCCCTCGCCACGCAGGATGCAGCCGTAGTTGACGAGTGCATTTCCCAGCGCGACCTGCGTGGCCACGACCGTCGGCTCGCGCCCGTGGAGGTCGCGGAGCAAGGCGATGGACTCCCGGAACAACGTTCCGGCGTCGGCGCTGTTGCCATGATTCATTTTCAAACAAGCCAGTTGCGTCAGACCCGAGGCGAGATTTCGCTGACCTGTTGCGTCCAGGCGGACTCGCTCCGGGTTCGCCCGGATGGACGCGATGCCTTGCTCGAACAGGGCCGACGCCTTGTCGATGTTTCCGAGCGTCCAGTGCATGCTCGCTGTCCGAAACCGGGCCTGGAGAACCTCGTCCCAGGCGACGGGATCGTTGGCGTGGCGGCTCAGGAACCCGTCGTAAACCTGCACGAGGCGGGTCAGGATTTCACGGGCAAGTCGTTCGTTTTCTGGATGCTTGGCGAGAACTTCGCCCAACTCCCTGTACCCGGCCAGGACGCGACGAGCCTCCTGAAAGTCAGCTTCAGCAGTACGCCGCTGCGCGACCTCGGCCCGCGCCGACATCTCGGCCTCGGTCTGCTTTTGCACGGCGATGCTCCGTTGTGCCGCTTCCGCTTGAAGGGCGTTTTCTTTCGCTATCGTTTCCGCGCGTGCGTTCCGCTCGTGCCGTTGTGCTTCCAGCAGTCCGAAAGTCGTCCCGGTGATTCCGACACTGAGTGTACACACGACGATCCCCGCCGCGATGACTTGCGGGCGGTTCCGCCGACACCAGCGCAGGCTCAGTTCCGTGTAGGACAGTCGGCGGGCGAGGATCGGTTCGTCTTCGAGAAAGCGGCGTAAGTCGGCGGCGAGGTCGTGCGAACTTTGGTAGCGGCGCTCGGGGTCTTTCGCCAGCGCGGTCAGCACGATCGTTTCGAGGTCGCGGGGAATGTGGGGGTTCAATTGGCGGGGACGGATCGGGTCCGACGACAACACTTGGTGAATCAACTGCGCGCGATCGGGCGAACCGAACGCGGGTTGGAGGGTGAACAATTCGTAAAGGGTCGCCCCCAACGAGTAGATGTCACTCCTCGGATCGGCGGTGCCCTGGAATCGCTCGGGAGCCATGTAGCGGACCGTGCCGACCAAATCTCCGCTGGCGGTGAAGTTGTCGCCGTCCTCCGACTTGGCAAGTCCGAAGTCCGCGATCCATAGTACGCCGTTGGCATCGAGTAACAGGTTCGAGGGTTTCACGTCGCGGTGGAGTACCCCTTGCGAGTGAGCATAGGCAAGACCGTCCGCCGCCTGGACCCCTAACTTGGCAATCCGCTCGAAGTATTGCTTTTCCGGCTCGGCTCCGAGTAACTCACCGGATGACGAACCGTTCGCTGTCGTGTTCGTGGCCGTTGACACCCCCACTCCGTTTGCGATGTCTGACTTGGTCAAACCAGTCGTCCGGCATCGCATCCGCACGACGCACTTCAAGACCTGGTCTAAGTCGGACCCCGGAATGTACTGCATCGTGAAGTAGGGAATCCCGTCGGCCTCGCCGGTGCCGAAAACCGGGATGATGTTGGTGTGGTGTAACTTGCCGGCAGCCCTCGCCTCCCGTCGAAACCGATCTAAGTATTGGGGATTACGATTGACGGAAGCTGTCAAAACTTTGATCGCCACGTGCCGACCCAGTGACTCCTGAACGGCCTCGTACACTACCCCCATCCCGCCGCGACCAATTTCCCGGAGGATGGAATACTCCCCGATTCGGGTCACTGTTTTCTTCGACTCTTCGACGTGACCCAATGTAAAGCCAACGTGTTCAATCTCAGCGAGCGCTGGAAACAACTCCCGAATGCGTTCTGCCGACTCGGGATAGCGATCCACGTACTCTTTCACTGTGGGGTGTTCACCGCCACGAACCCGTGCGGTGAATTCCTCAATGATGGAATCGAGCGGGTCGTGTTCGGACGCTTTCAGGTCGCGCATCACAAGCCCTCCAGGCCACCCCGATCACTCGTCAGGTGGTGCTTCAATTTCGCCAGCGTCCGGAGATACCGCTTGCCGGCAGCGGCCTCACTGATGCCCAGCGCTCGTGCCGATTCCGCCCGAGACAGGTATTCAAAGTGCCGCAGCGACAGCACTTCCCGGTCCATCGGCTCCATCGCGTCCAGTGCGACCTGAATTCGCATCGTTCGTTCCGCCCGTTGGGCCGCTTCGCTCGGTCGGTCTTCCCATCCCAGTAAATGGGCGGCGAGTGCAGCAGAAGAGGCTTCAGGAATTCCTCCCTGGCAAATTGAAATATCCGGTTCGGCGTCCCGGAGTTGGGTGCCGAGGTGGTGCCGGTGGGCGCGGGCCAGCCAGTGTCCGGTCAACAACCGTAGCCAAAGAAAAAACGGCAGTTGCGGGTCGCGGGCGTAGTCCGGGAATTGCTTGGCGGCATCAAGGTACACGTCTTGCAACACGTCCTCGGCATCAAGACGGCTCCGGAGGCGGGGGGCCATCCGAACCGCCACCATACGGAGGAGGCGGACGTGGTGGGCTTGAACCAGTTCCCGCCACGCCGCTTCATCCCCGCTCACAGCGCGGTTCAAAACACGGTTGACGTCACTCGGATTCGGCATTGCGGTCATAATATCTAACGACCAAGTTGTGTGAGCGGGAGACAATTTCGTTGGAATTTCTGGTAGTGTCTCAGGTTGCCGGTCGTTACTTAATGTTTCCTGCGTCACTGGAACCAAACTGAAACACTACTGCTTTCAGTAACGACTGGACTCGTGGGAACGGCAACTTCGCAACCTACGCGCGGCGAGGCGAGGTTGATACGATGATAGTTTAGTCATTTGAAATCTCAGAACAATCACTGCCCGCCAATTTTCAAGCCTCCTATTTCTATGGCCGTCCGCACCTGTTTTTCG
>JAYSXU010000459.1:0-1392 GCA_043716965.1 Fimbriiglobus sp. | reverse complement strand
ATTGCGACTCCGTCGGGCCTCGAAGCTCGACCACGACCTACAAATCAAAATCGCTACTACCGTTTCGGTAACTCATACGCGGCCATTTCGCGGTGGTTGCGGAGGAACAGTTGGTTGCCGGCAAGGGCGGGTACGTTCCAGGTTCGGGTGGTGAAGACTTCGAGTTCGCCGAGTTCGCGGTGTTCGGTCGGGTCGGCGGCGACCATCACGACTTTGCCCTTCTCCGTAGTCATCACCAGCAAGTTTCCGTTCAGCACGATTTGCCCGTTGCCGTAGTTCCCTTCGTACCAGAGGCGTTTGCCAGTCGTGGCGTTGACGCACGCCAGCTTGTTGTTCGAGAGGCCGTAAAGGTGGCCGTTCGTGAACACTGGGTTGGCGAACCGGGCCACGAGGTTGCGGTTCTTCCAGACTTCTTTTGTGGTCCAAGTGCTACCATCTTTGCGGACTTCGATGACCGCTCCGCCGTTGCCGACTTCGCTGGAAACGAACACCCGGTCCGCGCCCACGACCACGGGTTGGGCGCTGTTCATGCCCATCGCGGTCTCCCACGGGTAACGCCACAACTCGGCGCCCGTCTTCGGGTCGTATCCACCTAAGCCGCCGAAGTCGAACACCAGAACTTGCTCGATGCCCGACAAGGTGACCTTCTGCGGTGAGGCATACGCCGCACCGTATTTCCCGTTCGCCCAGGCTTTTTTGCCCGTCTTGCGGTCGTAGGCCGCCACACCTTGGTTCGTGTTGTTCTCCGGATTGATGCCGGGGTTTACGATCACCAGATCGCCCACGATGAGCGGCGAACCGGACATCGCCCACTTGAGATTCGTGGCGCCGTTATCGTCCAGTGTGTTGACCTTCCAACGGAGCGTGCCGTTGGCACCATCCACGCACACCAAATCACCGTTGGCCCCGAGTGTGTAAACATCGCCATCCGCAATGGCGGGCGTGGTGCGCGGACCGTCGCCGCCCATCGGTTCCGAGGTACTGAACCGGGCAACGTATGCGAACTTCCACCGTTCCCGCCCGGTGTCTCGTTCGTAACAGACGACCACTTCGTCCCCTTCGCGTTGCTCCATCGTAATCGCACTGTTCCCAGCGACCGCGATGCCCGCGTGCCCGGTGCCGACGGGGTGCTTCCACAGTTGCTTCGGTGGCGTGGCCCAGATGTCGGACAGTTCCACGCCTGCGGTGCTGCCGTCGCCTTTTAAGCCCCGGTAAAACGGGCTATCGGATACGGAGACTTTCAGGTCAGCCCCACTCGTCGCCGGTTGGGTTTGTTGAAGGTGTTGCGATAAGATTTCGTCATGATTTCGTTCCCAACGGTACTGCACGATCGGTGTCATCTGCCCGTCAAATTCCACCTTCTGAACAAGGCCGATGAATCCGGCGATACTC
>JAYSXU010000458.1:0-4145 GCA_043716965.1 Fimbriiglobus sp. | reverse complement strand
GCCGAGACTGATCGTTCGCTTCCACTCGAATTGCTGCCCGTCGAGGGTCCACTTCGCCGTGATGCCGAACGTGACGGAGTCACCGCTGCGGATGGCCTTCGAGGTGAACGTCCGGGTCATGCCTTCACCAGAGACTGTGCCGCCCGTCACAACGATTTCCGGAGTCGTGGGGAATTCGATCGTGAGTTCAGCCGGAACTTCCGGCACGATCGCAGCGGTACCACCACCTGCCCCGACCAGTTGCGGGCGATCCAGTGCTGGGAATGTGGGTTGCGGATTTGTCACGAGATAAGGCGACCAATTGGAGTACGGGTATGCCGGTCCGACATTGCCCACCCACGTTCGCCCGAACCGCCCGCCGTAAAAGCCTCCCGTGAAGCCCCCCGTGTAGCCCCAGTTGAATCCATACGGAACATACGGGATTGGCCGCACGAAGACCGCCGGACGTGGCATCACGGGTGGGATGGGTGCCGGCTGCTGAAAGCCCTGTGCGAACGCCGCCTGACTGACCGTTCCAAGTAGCCCGGTCGTAATCAGAAACAAACTCACGGTGCGCATCACGCATTGCCTCCGGTCAACGGTGTCATCTCACTCATCATACCGGCGGAAGGCAAGTCGGCGTGGCATTCAGTTCTTACTGAATTGCAATTTGGGCTTGGCCTCTCGACCCAACGGGTCCGCGACGAACTTGTTGTGACAGCTACCGCACAGGTCGTACTGAAGCTTTTGGGTCGTCGGCACGTAGATGGCGTGTTCGCCGGATTCTTCTAACTCTTGAAGCATCTCGGCCATTGTTTCGACGTGATCCTGGTCGAGGTCCGCTTCCGTTAATTCGGCGGACTCCGAGGCGGGGTAAACTTCCATGCGGAGGACAAATCGGGCATCTTCGCCGGGGGTGAGGTCTTTGCCACAAAGGTCGCACGAAAAGTGCCGCATGGGTGTTGTCTCCTACTGCCCCAGAGGGCGGGCGTTTACTACAGGTTGCCGCATGGCGGGGCGAGTCGAGTGATACCGCCAACGCAATTCCTACCATCATCCGTCGCACTTTTCCCAGGGAGTGTCAAGCGTAATTCCGCAGCCGATTGAGTTTAATTCGTGGCTTTGGCGTTTCCCCCTTCCCCCTTTTGCCGCTCGTTCTACAATCAGTAATTCTGACACGGTCCGTGTCCCCTAATTTCGGGGTCGGGGAACTAAGTGAGCCGTTGCGATGAATCTCATCACAACTTTCTCCCCCTTGATTTACCCCCTCCGTGAACTCATCGTGGGTTCGCGTGAACTCGTGAGGTATGTGATGGCCAAGAAGAACAAGACGAACAAGAGCATTAAGAAGCGGCTGAAGCGCACGGCGAGTGGCAAACTCAAGCACGGCATCCCCGGTAAGCGGCACTTGAACGCCCACTTCACCCCCAAACGTCGGCGTCAACTGCGCCGCATGGGGGTGGTGACGGGCGCCACGGTCAAGAAGTACCTCATCGCAATGGGCGAGTACTAAGCCGGGTCAAAAACACTCTTGGGTCATCATCACTTACATTCACCGAATTTTTTAGGGTATAATCATGGTCCGCGCTGGTAGTGGTAAGACGTTAGCGGCTCGTCGGAAACGCACTCGGAAGTTGACGAAGGGCTTCCGGCTCAGTCGGCACAACTTGTTCCGCCAAGCCATTGTCACGCTCATTCGTGCTCGCGCCTTTGCGTTCCGGGACCGGAAGGCGAAGAAGCGTCAATTCCGCAGACTCTGGATCATCCGCATCAACGCCGCCTGCCGGATGCGCGGACTGCGTTACAGCGAATTCATCAACGGCTTGCAACGCGCCTTCTGTATTCTGGACCGTAAAGCACTCTCCGAAATTGCGATCCACGACCCCGCGACCTTCGACAAGCTCGTCGAACTCGCCAAAGCCAACATGCACCCCGACATGCTCATAGCCAACGCCAACGGCGCGAAGAAATAGGCTGTTAAGAAGTGACAGACGAAAACAGGGCAGGGCTTTCGCCTGCCCTGTTTTCGTCTGTCAGGTGACTTCATCCCCACGGTCGCATCGCAAGCCTTCGAGGTTTCACGACTCGGCGATCAATCGTCACCTACTCGTTTAGTCGGTTTATCTTGGTTTGTCATTTCGAGGTGTCCGGTCATGTTACGTGCGGCATTGATTCTGGTTTGCTCCGGACTGGCTGTGCCCGCTGTTGCAGCCGAACTTCCCGGCTTTCGCACGAGTACGTGGTTTGACGAACAGGTTCGTGAACAGTGGGTCAGCGATGGCGTGCGCGTGGTGGCAAATGTTGCGGGCAACTTCGACCCGAAGGCGCCCACGCGACTTGTGATCTTTGCCACACCAAATGGTAACACGATCGAGCAGACACTTGGCTGCGCTTCCGCAACGGAAGTCGATTGGCACTTCGATATTCAGCACGTCGCGGCACAGGTACGTACGTTGCGGTCGATTACGCCGAATGAGAACATCGTTCTGGTCTGTACGGAAGCCGAAGGCTTGAGTTGGCCGGCGTGGAAGCGGAAGTTCACCGACGGCCCGGCTCGGATACGCAAGGTGGTCGAGACCGTGCGCGGTTGGCTACCCGAGGGAACCGTGCGAGTGACACTGGCCTGTCACAGCGGCGGTGGTAGCTTTTTGTTCGGCTACCTCGATGCAACGGATAGCATCCCGGCCGAGGTCGAACGGATCGTCTTCTTGGACGCGAACTACAGTTACAGCGATGCCGACAAGCACGGCGACAAGTTACTGACGTGGCTGAAGGCGGACCGCTCCCGGCGACTGGTCGTGATCGCCTACGATGACCGTGATGTGAAACTCAACGGCAAACTGGTCGTCAGTGCCGACGGCGGGACGTTCCGCGCCACGGAGCGAATGCGAACTCGCTTCAGTCAAGACATCGAGTTGACCGAAACCATGACCGGCAACTTCGTGAACCGCATTGGGTTGGATAGACGAGTTGGGTTGGACGGACGAATCGCGTTGCACGTTCACGCGAATCCCGGCAATCGGATCCTACACACGGCCCTCGTCGGTGAGATGAACGGTCTCCTGCGCGGTCTGACCGACGACTGGCCGAAACCGGCTTGGGGAACTTTCGGCGGGCCACGTGCTTATTCGCAATGGGTGCAGCCCGCGCCGGGTATTCCCAAACGACCCGTTGATGCTGTCGGTGGAAAAGCCTTCTTCGCCAAGCTCGAACCGATGAACCGGACTGAACGTGAAGAAGCGATCGCAAAAGAAATTGGTCGCGGCAACATCCCCGACTTTCTCCGCACGTTTCAGAAGTTGACCGTCGTGGGAAAGGACACGAAGGGCAAGGAATACACCGCGACGATCGAGGTGATGCCCGACTACCTTGCGATCGGCAGTGATACTGATTTCGTGCGCGTGCCGATGACGCCGATGACGGCAGCCCGGATTGCAGACGTGTTCGGTTGCGCTCTCCCGACGCGGAAAATTGTCGATGATGTGTATCAGGCCTCGACGGTGAAACTGGAACCGCGACCGCTGACGAAAGACCGCGAATCCCCACTGACGTTTCTCGCACACCACGAGATCATCGAACGCCAACGCGACGGCAGGAAGTTAGGCGAACTCGTTGCGGGGGTTAAGAAAGACATCGTGATTTCCAACCGCGTCGGCGAGAAGCCCAAGCGCGTGGCGATTTACGGCTGGCACAAACTCGACGGCACGCCGATTCAACCGCTCACGATCGTCCATGTGAATTGGTACGTCGATTACAGCCACGGCGTCCGGCTGTTGAAACGGGCGGTAACCGTGGATGGTCGATCACAAGACATTCGACACATGCTCTACTCAGCCGACATCTCGTCGCTGCTCAGTGACGAAGGGCCGATCACCCACCCGGCGTACTGATGCCGCCATCAATCCTTCACGAACACCGTGAGCGATTCGATACTGGCGTGGCCGGACTTGCGAAACGGGCGTGGCATCGGTTGGGCGTGGCCCTTCTCGTCGATGGTGCGGCACCGAAAGAGGTATTCGCCAGTCGGCAGTCCCGGTAGCACCGCCGCCAAGTGGGCGTTCGTCTAACGTAGCGGCCACGTCTTCGGCATTCCCTTGGCATCGAAGCCATGCGTCGCGGTGGGAATCTTCCCGTTGTCAAAGGCACCCCAACGTATGGGTGCGGGA
>JAYSXU010000457.1:0-12622 GCA_043716965.1 Fimbriiglobus sp. | reverse complement strand
ATCGCTGCACCCAAGTCCGGAAGTTGGCCGCGCAACTCATCAATTCGCCCACAGTAGAAGACGTTTTTTTTGTCCCCAACACCACGACGGGGATCGGGCTAATTGCGGAAGGCTACCCCTGGAAGCCGGGCGAAAACGTCGTGTTGGCGTCGGAAGAGTACCCCTCGAACCAGTACCCGTGGATGAACCTGGCGCACCGGGGTGTCGAAGTTCGCAAGGTACCGACACGCGGCAATCGGATCGAACTGGATGACGTTCGCGCCGCGATCACCGACAAAACCCGCGTCCTATCGACCAGCTTCGTCCAGTTTGGTAGTGGCTTCCGCCAAGACCTGGATGCGCTCGGCGCACTTTGCCGCGAACACGATTTGTTCTTTTTCGTGGATGCGATCCAAGGGTTGGGTGCCTTCCCTTTGGATGTGCAAAAAACGCCGATCGACGCCCTCGCTGCCGACGGCCACAAGTGGATGCTTTCCCCCGAAGGGGCCGGAATCGCGTACATTCGCCGCGAGTGGATTGACCGGCTGCACCCCATCGGCATCGGCTCGCACAGCGTCGTGAACCCGTTCGAGTACAGCACCATCAACCTCCAACTCAAGCCGCACGCGGGCCGGTACGAAGGCGGGGCGACCAATCTCCCCGGCATCACCGCACTCGGCGCGAGCCTGGAACTTTTATTGGACGCCGGGATCGAAACTGTGTCGCAGCGGATTCTGCAACTCACCGATTATCTCTGTGAACACGCTCCAAAAACCGGGGCTGAAGTTTACAGTAGCCGTCGCGGCGGAGATCGGTCCGGTATCGTCTCCCTGTCGAAACCCGGCGTCGATCCGAAGGTGATTCAGAAGCGGTGCCGGGATGCCGGTGTCATCGTGAACATGCGTGCGGGCCGTGTCCGCGTTAGCCCCCATGCTTACAACACCGAAGCGGAACTCGATCAACTCCTGAACGTTTTGCACGGGACCACGCCATGAACAGCCTGCTCAGCGCCCGAACGGTTGTCTACACGGGAACGTATGACCCGATCCATCGCGGCCACCTCGATGTGATCGACCGCTGTAGCCGATTGTTCGATAAGCTCATCGTCGGAGTTGGGATTAACCCGGACAAATCAACCCTCTTCGGTATCGACGAACGGGTCGAACTGATTCAATCCGTCACCAAACAGTACCGCAACGTCAAAGTGAAAAAGTTTGAAGGGCTGACCGTTCAGTTCGTCCGGGAATGTGGCGCCCGCATCATGATTCGCGGCCTGCGCACGCTATCGGACATGGAGTACGAGTTCACGATGTCCCTGATGAACCTGAACCTCGACCCCGAAATCGAAACCGTGTTCTTGATGGCGAACGAAGAGTTTTCGCACGTGAGCAGTTCGTTGCTACGCCAAATCGCCAAGCTCGGCGGCGATCTGACGAAGTTCCTCCCCGACCCCGTCAAGCAAGCCCTCATCGTGAAGGCGAAGGCAAATTGAGTTGGTTCAGAATGCAAGACGATTTAGACAGGATTTACATGATGAAATCCTGTCTTAAATCCTGTTAATCCTGTCCAAAGTTTCTCTGAGGAATCCCCACGCGAACCCCATGTGAATGCCGAAGAATACCGCCGGGATTCGCACTCCGACCCGCCACGGCTTACCGCGTGCCAACCAGACGGCACCGAACAGAATCGCAGAAAGGTATAACCCAATCGACGCCAAGTAGGTGGCCATCACGATACTGGAAACCATTGACCCGATCGCGCCGCCGACGAGCCAAATTGCCCACAGCGGTGGGACGAGTGCGGGCAACGTCAACGACCTCGGGTTCTTCGCTGCAAGCCTGGCACGGCCACACCCGTACCGTGCCAGTTGCGCGAACAGTGCCGCCCAACTGCGGCGCGGGTGGTAAACGACCTTCAGTTGCGGTGTGAAATAGCAGGTCAATTTCGCGTCATCCACCCGTTGGTTAAACTCGACATCTTCGCACGCATCGAACGCTTGATCGAACAACCCGACCGTATGAAACACCTGCCGCCGGTACGCAACGGCGGTGCTTTGCGGGGCAACGAACTTGGCTTCGTCCGAAAAAATATCCGAGTCCGGATTGTGCCCCAATCGACTGGCCCGCGCCGAGGAAAGGGCTTGTTGAAACGCCGTCGGGTTCGAGGCGTCGAGCGGTTGCGGGCGACCCAAACTATCCGCTTGGCTGCTTTCAAACGCTTCGACAAGCTGCCGCAAGTAGTGCGAGTCCGGCACCTGACAGTGCCCGTCCACCACCACCGCGAAGTCCCCAGTCATGTGCCGCAACGCCGTGTTGCGGCCCGCACTGGAGATCCGCGACGGGTTGAAAACGAGTTTCAGATTGGCGTAGTCCCCTTGCAATCGCCGCACAATCGGCACGGTTTCATCCGTAGAGCCGCCGTCCGCCACGATGACTTCGTAGCGGTTCGCCGGGTATTCCTGCGACAACAACATTCGCAGGGTCTTTTCGATGGATTGAGCTTCGTTCCGCACAGGAACAATAACGGTCACGGACGGCATCCTTGCCTCCGTTAAAGTGAGTGATCTAACCAACGCGGCCAAACAGTACAGTTTGCGGCACCGCTTGCCAACCCAAGTTTTGCGAGCCACAAGCGTTGCCGAATATTTGCCGAGGATGGGTTGAGTATCCGTCCCGGATCGACTATATTCACCTAACCAATTACCCGGTAGTGTAACGGTAGCACAAGAGATTTTGGCTCTCTTCGTAAAGGTTCGAATCCTTTCCGGGTAACTTTGAAAGCCCCGTAATCCCAAGGATTTACGGGGCTTTCTTATTTGTCCGCACATCACTTAATCAATTTGAGTCGCAATAGGGTCGCTTATTGAAGTGTTGAATTCGCGTCACTGACATCAACCTTCTTCGGCGTCAGCCGCCCGACGAGTTGCTGGATGACCTCGTCTGTCACCGCCTGTTCATCCAGACACACGTAGTGTTTCATGACCGTATCCACATTGCAACCGTAGGCGATCGCCGCCTTGCGGGGGTCGATGTTGTTCTCCCACGCCGCCGTGAACGCGCGATTGCGTAGCTGGTGAGAGTTGATCTTCGGCTGCTCGGGATGAACTTTCCCGTAGTCGATAAACAGCGTCGTCACCCAGAAGTAAAATCGACTCGGTACGAAATCTGGCTTGATGCGATGCGACGGACTGCCCATCTTTTGAATTGCCTCCTTTAACCCCGACGGCTGCGACTCCCACAAGTATGTCTTCCCCTTGATCGCTTCTAACCGCGCGTACAAATCAGGAGGCAACAGAATGTTGCGAGCCTTACGGCCCTTTGTTTGTTCCGGGCGGAACTGGAGCCGTCCGTCTCGGAGTTGCGACGATTCGACCCCGCACAGGTCCATCAGGCGGCACCCTGTGATTGCCTTGGTTTCAAGGAACAAGCGTGGAAGTTCCCAGCCGGAGAACCGTTCATCGAGCCAATCAAGAAAGTGGGTCAGGGTGGCGTCGCCGATCACCTTGACTTCGATGCGATCGGTCTTCGGCGGCTCCACTCTCTGCCACGGGTTGCCTGGGCACAAACCAAGTTTTTCGAGGAACCACGTCTGCCGCAGGGCCGAATAGCCCTGGACTAACGAGTACACGGTGTGTTGGGAGGGGAGTTTCTTCCGACGGGTAAGTGTGGCCGAGAATGTTTTCTTCCACACCTCTGCCATGCCCTCGGAGATGTCAGCAGGGCCGGTCGTTTCAGGGTAAAAAACTCGAATCCGACGAACCAACTTGCGGTAGTAGTCTATCGTCGGACCCCGCAAGCCGTCAGCAATCGTCGCGGCATCGAGTCTTCGTATCGCTTCATTCCAGCCGACGACACTGTTTGCCTGACTCGCAGGGGCGTACTCTTCGTCGATAATCGCAACTGCTACGAGCTTCGCGCGTTCCATACCCATGTGTTTGGTATCTCG
Organism: Fimbriiglobus sp.; assembly: GCA_043716965.1. GTDB lineage: Bacteria > Planctomycetota > Planctomycetia > Gemmatales > Gemmataceae > Fimbriiglobus. The sequence continues at coordinate 8,698 of JAYSXU010000457.1, read as the reverse complement.
CTTGCGTCGCTCCCCGTCTACCGCTCGGAAGTAGACCGTGTAGGTGGGGTCGTTCTTGCGCTTAATCAAGCTGTAGCCGACCAAGCGACCGTGCGAGTTGTGGGCCATTGGATAGGAGCGTGGCATCGAACGCTTGGGAAATAGGCGACGGATTCTCTTGATCTACTTTACCGTGGTGTAAGGGTGTGCGCCACCCGATGCATGAAAAAAATCCTCGAACTCCCTGCATTCTCCTGTCGGCTGGCGTTCAGTTACCGACGACGACGTTGTAAATATGTATCTAACGCCACGCGGGTGAACAACAGCTTGCCGCTACCCGGCATTTTGTGCAACCGCCCTCGCTTGATGAGTGAGTAGATGCCCTGTCGTGTCGTCCGCAGGTAGACGGCGGCTTCATCAGCCGTCAGGTATGGGCTTTCGACCAAGGGTATGGACACATTGGTCACCATGTTTGGCATCACTCACCCTCCTTCCGGAATCCAAATCTCGAAGCCCAACCTTCTCGCACCGTTTCAATGCGTCCGCCTCTGCATACGGGCGTCGAATTCCAGCAGTGTTCAGATTCAATAGCGGCCCTCCGTGGCTGGGAGTGGTAGCAACTTCATCCCTTTAACAGCGATCGCAAGCCGACCAGCACGACGACGGCGTCGTCGATCAGGCCGAACGGTCCGAGGAAAATTTCCGGCGCGAGGTCGATCGGCGAGACGACGTAGACGACGCACGCGAGGACGGTGACGAACTTCTTCATGGGCACTCCTGGGGTTATTTGGGGTTGGGGCCGGTGAGCCGGGCGATCAGTCCGGCGATGAAATCCCGCGCGAGCCGCCCGCTCGGGGCGTCGCTGTTGACCAGCCGCCCGACGCCGATCTACCCGAACACGAGGGCGAGTAAGGCGAACGTCCAGAACGTCATGGGCGGTCCTCATTCTTGGGTTCGAGCGTGACGAAGAGTTTGTGGCCGGGGTGCTTAGTGGCCATCTCGTCGGCCGTGGCCCGGACCCGTTTGGCCAGCCGCCGCTTGCCCGCCGTCCGCAACAGGGCCACGGCTCGCTCGACCGGCATCGCGCCGGGGTGCTCGCCGTGGAAGGACGGTTTGGTGTCGGGCGGGATGCTGTGGACCGCCGCCGACACGGACTTGGTAGCGATGTCTTCCGGTGGCGGCGGTGCGTTGTCCGAGTCGTCGTCGAACCGGCTCAGGTCGGGGTGCGGCATGTGACCGCCGAACCCGAGGAACCGCGTGCCCAGGAAGAACAGGGCGGTTTTTTCCGGGTGGTCGGACTGCTGCCGCTCGACCGCGTCGTAGAGGCTCGGGAGTAAGGACTCGGCACCTTTGTCCTTCCGCAGCTTGTACTCCATCGCGGCCGCGCGCGACCACCTGGCGTCGAGGTAAGCGCTCGCGAACCGCCGGTCCGTGACGGCGTGGTAAAACACCGGCGACCAGCACGCGGCGATCGCCGTGAGGACCAACCGGATCACGAACAGCAGGCGTTTACGACCGAGTTGAACTTCCGGCCATCGGTCACCGCTGCCGCAACCTAAAGATATGTTTTGAACTCCTTGGGGAGCATCGAAATCAACGTCTCCTCGCTCAACGATTGCAGGTCGTAAGTCACGTTGATTTGCTGGAGGAAGTCGATCAGACGACGACACCCGCCCGGCGAATCGGACCCGCTACCGCGTTTCAACTTTTTACCGACCGGGTCGTAGTACAGCCGGTTGGCAACCGAGACCGCACTCCGGCAAACGAGCAGTTCGTTGTTCCCGACGAAGAGTTGGTAGGTCATTCCTCTTGCAACTGTCATCGCCGCGGAGAGTAGTACGGGCAGGATTTCAGTATCAGTGTGGTACAGCCGGTACACGGCATACGGGCCGAAGAGCAAGTGCCGGTGATACCTGCGGGCGTCCGTAAACCGCGGGAAATACCGCGCCGGTTCGCCGGGTTTGCGATGCCCGTTCCCGTCCGCCGGGCAGAGTTGATCGAAGTAGAAAAGCGTCAGCCACGTCCAGAGGCCGGTGTTGTGTTCAATGTACTTCAGCCCGCTTTGGGTCAGCACCGCGTACAAATACGCTGCCGCATCGAGTCGCGTGGCAAAGATGATCGCTTCGACCTCCGAACTCGTCGGCAACGCCTCCGAGTCGCCGGGTTGCGTTAGCAACTCGGTTGGGATTGGCATCTTCGGCTGCTCTCTCAACGTGGTCACGTACCCCTCAAATTTGGCGATTCCCTGTTTGGTCAGTTGGCGGAGTTTCATGGAGCGCCCTCCGCGCGAAGGGACTGTTCAAACCGATCGACAACTTGGGCGTTGCTGGCGAACGCCGAAACCGCACTGTCGATCCATTCCCGCCGGTCCTCTTCGTCCACCCCGTCGAAGCCGGGGAACGAAATTTTGGCGGTGCGTTCGGCAAAGTGAATCCAACGGTTCCGAATGTCGTCGGGGTCGTCGTCCTCGATCGCGGCTTCGTCGATCATGACGTACTCGGTGAGTATCTGCCGGAACATTGCCGGCGCGACGAGTGCACGGAATTGTGGCTCCCGTGCGAACTCTTTACCGCCCACGCGGGGATCGACCAGGAGCAGCGGCCGCCCGTCGGTGAAGTCGAGCCGCCACGCTTCGCCGTGCAATTCCTGCGTCCGGGTGTCGAGCAGGGACTTGGCCGGGTTGCGGTCGTCGCCGGGGGCGCTCGGCTTGATTTTCTCCGCCTTGGCGAGCAGCCGCCCGATACCGTTGTCTTCGACGGTGACCTTGACGCGGAAGAGGATGCCGCCCGGATCCTTGAACTCCGCTAAGGAGCCGGTCACGGGCAAGATCGGCGCGTTGATCTGGCCGAAGTCGAACCGCTTCCAGGAGGCCGTGTTCCCGCGATAGGCTTCGACGAAAATACGCCCATTCGGCGCGAGTTTGTAGTCCCCGAGTTTGAGCGTGGCATCGAATCGGAGCGTCGGCCCGCTCCCGTCGATGCGGACGAACACGTCGCCTTGATTGATCTTCTTCCGCCCGGTGTAGTTAAACCGCCTCGCCATCGGCGACCCCCTGTTCGTTCTCATCGCGCGTTTTAGATTTCGGCCCGAACGGTTTCACGTGAACGACGACATCGCGGTTGGTGTCGAACCCCTCCACGACTAACTCGAACGTGTCCTTCAAGACGTGGGCAATGATGCGGTTGTGGCTGTACTCCGTAATGTCGAGTCCTTCGGATTCCGCCGTAATGCCGTCCCCTTTGTCGAGCCGGAAATCGGCGGGGTGGTACTTTTTGAACGGGTTGCCTTGCTGGGTGTCGTAGGCAATGAGGATTTCAAACGACGTTGGCGTCGGAACGCCGTCGTCGCCGTTGCGTAACACGAAGCCGCCGTCACGCTTAGTGAGCCGATAACTTTTGGGCTTCGGGGTGACCGTGAGTTTGGCGGGTTCCGTCTCGCCGCCGGGGTCTTTCTTGTTCTTCTTCCGCTTCACCTCGGGCGATTCCGGCGCGTCGTCCGGCTCGTAAAAGAGGTCGATCATCACCATCGGATCGGGCGCGGTTTCGTCCTCCTTCGCAAATTGGAGGATACTGTCGATGCTCTCTACGACGTAGTCGATGGTCGCCTTGTTGAACATGTAATGTTTGACGAGTTCGGATTGCCAATCGGTATGGGCCGGGTTCTCGGCATCGCCGAGGAACTTACCGAGGTCACCGTCGTCGATGACCACCATGCCACGAAGACCGGGGTGCTTGCGCGTCCGGATGTCGGAAACGAGAATCCCTTGGCGGATGAAATAAACTTGCGTGTCGGATTCGCCCGGAACGCGCTGAAAATAGAGGTCGAACTTGTCCGGAATCGCGTCGGGCGTTTTTTTGAACCGGACCCGCGTGGGGCATTCCACGTGGATCATCTCACCCGATTTGAGCTTGGCCCGAATCACCTCGATCGCGGGGGGCGGAACGCACTCCTCGCTCCACTTCGGGGCCGTGTTGCCGCCGGGTGGCGGGGCCAGAACGATCGGCGATTTTGAACCGCAGGCGAACTTCGAGAGTTCGAGACGCGAGGCGAAATCATTAATGTGCCACTGGGCCTGCCGAGCCATCACATCCTTGATGGTGACGGAATCGATCCGTTCAACCTTGCCGCTGTTATCAACGACTTCCACGACGAGAAGATTGCGCATCAACGGTAGAAAGTAATTTGCGATCACACTTGGGATCAGCGATTGGAGAAGGATTGAGTTGTCCAGCCACGGCACCACAATTGTCAGGCCGGACTCGCCGCCACGGCTGATGCCGAAGTCAGCTTTGAACTTTGCGAGAGTTGCCTTGTCCGCTTCGAGCGGCAGGACGTGATCGCGCTGGTTCGGGTCGGGGATGCCGAACCAGCCGTCTGGTACGTAGTGATTCCCGTTGACTTCGTGGTAGCTCAGGACGGTGGTGCCCATCAGCAACTCGCGGCCGTCGTCGCGCCGCGTCAGGCCGAAAATGGTCCGGATGCGACTGGCCCCCATGAACACAAATTTGCCGACACCATGCCGCCCGCGATCACTCCCTTCTTTGTGCGAGATGCCCTCGGCGCGGAAGAAATCAAAGAACGGATTTTTCGCTTCCGAGAAGAGCCATTGGGTGGGATCGCCGGTCAACCCGGTCGTCTCGAAGTCTTCAAAGAGCAAGTACCGGAACGGCTCCCCCGGCTCGGGCGGCTCCGGCAACTTCGCTCGGACCGCGTCCAAGTGAAGACTTAGTCCATCGGCGTACCGGCCCCAGCGTTCCCGGCTTTGTGCCGGTGTCCATTCGCCCACAGTCAACCGCACGCGAACGATCTTGTCATCCGGCGCCGCGTCGAGTGAATTCTGAATGCCCTCGCGGACAATCGGATTGGCCCGGTCCCCGTGAGCTTTGAAGAACTTCTCGACTTGCGATTCGCGCATCCGGTCAGACGGGCGAACTTCGTTGAAGCGCCAAGCAACCGTCATATTTCGTCCCCGGAGTTTCAAACGACACTCGTTGTATAGAGGGACAATTCCAGGCGTCAACTTGCACTATGACTCGAATTTGAATTTGAGAGCCGAAGAAGCATCCCATTTTGAGGAGTCTCGATTGAACCGGCGACCCGGTGCCGCCGCGATCACCGTCACGTCGTTGGCCCAGGCGTGCAACGTCAAAGCGCCGACCGTCAACGGCTGGACCCGCGACGGCAAACTGCCAGCCGCCGCGTTCGATTGCTTCTGCGACGCCTTGAAACTGACCGAGTGGTACAACGATCGGTTCCGCCCCGGCGGGCCGCCGGTCGCGCGGCTGACCCAGGGCGAGTTCGAGCAAGTGGTACGGGTGCGGCCCACCCACAGCCACCGCAACCGCTACCGCTTCACCGGGCCGCTGCCGAACTGCGTCCGGCTTTTAGCGAACAGGCCGTCCCGCCGCGCGACCCTGCCCGAGTTGGACGCCATCGTCCGGGGCATGGGCGCGGACCAGTTCCTGGTCGGGTTCGCGGGCCACGACTTGCCGCTGGTTCACGTCGAACCGGGCGGGTTGTGTGACGCGGCGGCGACGGCGGTGGCGAACGGGGCCCGTGTCCTGGTCGTTTGCCCGAGCCGCGAGCAGCACCTCGAATGGGAGACCGCCGGGTACGGCCAATTGTCGGACCCGACCGCGTTCGTCGCCGCGCACCACCGTTTCGTGGAAACGTGCGTCGCCAAGATCCGGGCCAAGCACCCGTGGGGCCTGGAGCGGGCCACGACCGCGTGCAACGACCGCACCGCGCTCGTCCAAGCCCGCCACGTCCCGGCCTTGACCATCGGGCTGACGTTTTCCTGCTTGGGTTGGAAGGCCGCGACCGGCCAAGAACTGGCGACCGGGCTGCGGCACGGTTCCCCGGCGAAGCCGATCTGGGAGTTGATCGACCCCGCCGGGTCGCTCCACGACCGGGTGGTGGAGGTGGTGGAATCGACCGTCGTCGCCCTCGGCACGGAACTCGGCGCGATCCGCACGCACGTGCACCGCCTGAACGTGGGCGGCGGCAGCAAGGCGGCGATCGCGGACCTCACGACCCGCGCCGGGTTACTGGCGTCGGTCCTGGAGTTCGCCCACGCCCCGCCGTGGAACCGGCTCCTCGACCCCGCGACCGGGGACTACCGCCCGTGACGGGGTGAACCGAGGTGCCCCGACTTGGGCCTTGAACATATAAGAAAAACATGGTAGTTTTTCTTATATGAAACCCGTCCGCCACCTGCCCGACAGCGTCGAAAGCAAGATGCTCGCCCGCATCCGCCGGGCCGGGCCGGGGGCGGTGTTCGTGCCGGGGGATTTCCTGGCCGACGGGAACCGGCAGGCGGTGGATTTCGTGCTCCACCGCCTCGTCAAGCGGGGCGAATTGCGGCGGCTGGCGCGCGGCCTATACGACTACCCGAAGTCACACCCCCAATTGGGATTGCTCGCGCCGTCGGTGGAAGCCATTGCCGGGGCGCTGGCGGGCCGGGACAAGTTGCGCCTCCAACCGTCCGCCGCCTACGCCGCGAATTTGTTGCACCTCTCCGAACAGGTGCCCGCCAAAGCGGCTTTCCTCACCGACGGGCCGTCCCGCCGGATCAAAATCGGGGCGCGCGAAATTGTCCTGAAGCGGACCACGCCCAAGGCGATGGCGGCGGCGGGGCGGATGAGCGGGTTAATTATCCAGGCTCTGAAGCACTTGGGCCGACCGCACGTGACGATGGAGCGGATCGCACCGCTGCGCAAACTGCTATCGGGCCGCGACCGCAAACAGTTGGAACAGGACACCGCGCTGGCCCCGGCTTGGATGACCCCATTTTTACAAGCGATCGCGGCAGGGGAGGAAACCCCGTGAGCCGATTGGCCCAGCGAACCCGAGCGGAGCAGAGCCTCTTCATTCAAGAAGCCGCCGCGCGCGCCTGGGGAGCCTGGCGGTCATTGTGGAGAAGGATTATTGGGTCTGTTGGCTGCTCGGCGTCATCTTCGCCGACCCACGCTGGAACGCGCACCTGGTGTTCAAAGGCGGCACGTCGCTGGCAAAGGTGTTCCACGCCATCAATCGCTTCTCGGAAGACATCGACCTTTCGGTTTCACCGGCCCGGCTCGGGCACCCCGAAGCCGAATTGGACGACGCCCCGTCGAAGTCGATGCGCGGCAAACGGTTCAAGCAATTGCAGATCGCGTGTGCCGCGATGGTTCAGAATCAGTTGCAGATTGATATCGAATTGCTGGTCCGCACCGAATTGGGGATGCCCGCTAATCGCCGGGCGTGGTTCCGCTACGAAGTGGACGCCCGAACCGATTCACCTGTCCTCTGGTTCTATTACGATTCGACCCTGCCCGCAGAAGGCGGGTACATCGTCCCCGCCGTGAAACTGGAGTTCGGCTCACTGACCGACCAGCGCCCGACCGGGCGGCACACGATCCGCCCCCTGTTGGCGGACGTGCTGCCGGGGATGGAGAAGGAATTCGATGCCGTGGTGGCGATGGAAGTGGAGCGCACCTTCTGGGAGAAGGCGACGATCCTCCATGCGGAATACCACCGCCCGGCGAGCCAAGCCATCGGCGACCGATTCTCGCGGCACTACTCCGATCTGGCGACGCTGTGGAAACCAGCCCGCCGGGGCCGCTGCGGTGGCCCGGTTCGATCTCTTGGATCGCGTCGTCGTCTTCAAATCCCGGTTCTTTATCTCCGCCTGGGCGCACTACGACCGCGCCACCGTGGGCGGGTTGCGGTTGGCACCGCCAGCCCACCGGGTCGCTGAACTGACGCAGGACTACGCCAAAATGGAGCCGATGTTTCTGGCCCCGCCGCCCCGCTTTGACGAGGTGATCGCCAGCCTTCACGACGCCGAAACGCAGATCAACGCGCTACGCGATTCTTCGGGGCGTTGACCCCACCGTTTCGCGGTCACTTCTTTGCCGCGACCGCCTCGACGGTGATCGCGGTGATGCTGGCGGCGTTGACGCGGCAGGAGACCCGCTTGCCTTCGAGCAGTTGGTCGGCCACGGCCTGGAAGCCGGGGGCGTCGCCTTCCAGCACGATTTTGTACAGCACGTCGCCGCGCGCCGCGTCCAGGACCAGCCGCCGGGTCACGTCCGCCGATTCGCCCCACACGACGGCCGCGTAGGTGACCCACGCCAGGAGCCTGCGGCCTTCGAGCAGTTGCACCCCGAGGACCGGGTGCCGCGACACCCGCCCGTCGCCCGACGGTTCCTCCCACGAGTCCTCCGCCTCCGCCGTCGGGACGAGGGTGATCGGTTCCGACCGATCGGGGGGTCGATGGGGCGTGCTGGCGGCGGCGGTTCAGTTCGTCGAGGAGTTTCGTCTGGCTCATCGGGATCGGCTCCGGGCGTGGGCCTGAGTCAGTTGGACCAACGGTTCGACGGCCCGCTGCTTCAGCGCGGCCCCGAGGCGGCGGAGCCAGGCGGTTCGGTGCTTGAGCCGGTTCCGGATCGGGTGCGGCTTGATGCGCGCCAGGTCCGTCGCCGAGAGCCGAACGTCGGCACGCTGGATCGCGTCGCGGAGACCGGCCCGGTTATCGGTGTAAACCGTGAGCCGTTCTCTGCCGCGCGTGCCCGACACATACGCCGTGTCCATCCGCACGGCGGGGAACGTCGATTCCGGCACCCAGAGGTAGGCGTGATCGACGGTCCGGCCCTGGCCCGCCTGACTGGTCGCGGTGTACGCCGCCGCCACGTGCCCCGCGTCGGCTTTCAGCACCCGCTCGGTCCCGGAAGCGTTC
>JAYSXU010000456.1:0-12629 GCA_043716965.1 Fimbriiglobus sp. | reverse complement strand
TGTCCACCTGATAGCGGTTGCGGATTTCGCGGATGCCGCGAACCAAGTCTTGCATCCGGGCGATGCCCGCCTCGGTCGCCGTGTCTGACAGCCCCGCCAGATAGCTCGGCCACGGCGCGATGCACACGCTCTCTTCGCCGGTGCGCGGCACCGGCAGCCCGCGTTGCGGCGCGGCTTCGTTCAGCGCTTGCCACAGCGATTCGGACACGAACGGCATCACCGGGTGAACCAACCGCAAGATGCCGTCCAGCACGCCGATCAGCACCCGTTGCGCCAGCGGCCGCGCGGTGGGGTCACGCATCCGGCCCTTGCTCATCTCGATGTACCAGTCGCAAAACTCGGACCATGAGAAGTCGTAAATCAGCTTCGCCACTTCCGCGAACTTGAACGCCTCCAGCGCCTTGGTCACCGCTTCCGTCGTCCTCGCCAACCGCGACACGATCCAGCGGTCCTCCGTCGGCAGTTCGTTCAGGTTCACCGTGGCCGGCGTGTAGCCGTCCAGGTTCATCAGGATGAACCGCGTCGCGTTCCACAGCTTGTTGGCGAAATTACGCCCGATCTCGAACCGATCGGACGCCTGTTTCGCGGTCGGCAACTCGGGGTCGTCTTCCGGCCACGGCCCGCCCGGACGGAACGCCTTCTTGCACGACGGGCAATTGAGCTTCTTGGTCCGCATATACATATGCTCTTGCTTCACCGGCACCTGCGTCCCGCAATGCGGGCAGACGTTCACCACCGGCAATCGGCTGTCCTGCGTCTCCGTCGCCACGTTCACCATCGCGTACCGCAACGCATCCGTCCCATACAACTCAATAATGTCGAGCGGGTCAATCCCGTTGCCCTTCGACTTCCCCATTCCCTCGCCGAAACCGTCCAAAATCTTCGGGTGAACGTACACGTCCGTGAACGGAACTTCGCCAGTGTTATACAACCCCATCAACACCATCCGCGCCACCCAGAGTGTGATAATGTCACGACTCGTGCATAGCGTACTCGTGGGGTAGTAATACTTCAAGTCCGCGTTCGGCTCCGGCCAACCGAGCGTCGAATGTGGCCAAAGAGCAGAGGAAAACCACGTGTCGAGAACATCTTCAGATTGAGTGTATCCTGCATTTTCGTACTCAGCTTCAAATTCATGAGCATTGCTGTTAATCACTGCTGTTAGCTCAATCCATTTCTGTCCATCCTCATCTGTGTACTCCCGAGTTGTATGATAAATTAGTTTTGGATCTGCCACGGGTTTGGCCCGAATCAATGCTGAATCTTCATTTTCCCACTGCATTGGAGTGAAAGTAAAGCCATGCACCTCTTGCTTTTCCCAGCCCTCAGCAAGCGGAATTTTCTTACTCCACACCGGGATGCGGTGACCCCACCATAACTGTCGGCTTATGCACCAGTCGCGTTTTTCGCCGAGCCAATCGAGGTAGGTTTTCATGTAACGTTCGGGATGGAACTTTACCTTGCCGCTCGTCACGGCGTCGATGGCCATTTGCGCCAAGCCGGGCTTGCCGTCGTCGCGGTCGGCCATCTTCACGAACCATTGATTTGAAAGGAGCGGTTCGATGGGGGACTTGCTGCGGTCGCTGTACTTCAGCGGAATCACGCGGTCTTCTTTGCCTTCCAACAGGCCGAGTTCGTCCATGAACTTCGTTGTCGCTTCGCGGGCCTTGTAGCGGTCCAACCCGGCGAACTGACCGCCGCTCGCGTTGATCGTGCCGTCCGGGTTCAGGATGTTGATGATCCCGATTTCCGGGTGCCGCTGCCAACAAGCGTAGTCGTTCGGGTCGTGCGCCGGCGTCACCTTCACGCAACCGGTGCCGAGTTCCGGGTCCGCGAGCAGGGCGTCCGCGATGATCGGGATTTCCCGGTTCGTGTGCGGTTGCAACACCTTCTTGCCGATGAGCTGCGTGTAACGGGCGTCGGTCGGGTGAACGCAAAGTGCCACGTCGCCTAGCATCGTTTCGGGGCGGGTGGTGCTGAAACGAACGAACGTCCCCGGCATCCCCGCCACTTCGTACTTGAACGTCCAGAACCCGCCCTTCGTGTCTTCGGTGTACGTCTCGTCGTCCGCCACGCTGGTTTGCAGTTGCGTGTCCCAGTTGACCAGCCGCTTGCCGCGATAAATGTAGCCGTCTTTGAACATGCGGAAAAAGGTTTCGCGCACGGCCCTGGCGCACGTCTCGTCGAGCGTGAATCGCGTCCGCTGCCAATCGCACGACGCGCCGAGTTCGCGGAGTTGCCCGAGGATTCGCGCTTCGTACTTGTCCTTCCACGACCAAATCCGCTTCACGAGTTCGTCGCGCCCCAAGTCGCGCCGGGTCTTCTTTTCGGTCTGCATCACCAACCGTTCCACCACCGCTTGCGTAGCAATCCCGGCGTGGTCCGTGCCCGGTATCCACAGGGCGTTGAAACCTTGCATCCGTTTCCAGCGAATCAACACGTCTTGAATGGTGCCGTTCAGCGCGTGCCCGATGTGCAACGCCCCGGTCACGTTCGGCGGCGGAATGACGATGGTGTACGGCTTTTTTCTGTCCTCTACCGGCTCGCTGATGTCTGGTTCGCTGTGGAAGTAGCGATTGTCTTCCCAAAACTTCAGCCACTTTTCCTGAGCTTCCTTCGCGTCGAAGCTCTTCGGCAGTTCCGTTGGCATTATTTGTGTCCGTTTTTCTTCGTGGGTGGATTCGTGAGTTTCGCCCGCAATTCGGCGAGTTCCTTCGCCAGTTGGTCGGCACGAGCTTTTTCCACATCGGCACGGGCAGTTTGTTCGTCTAGCCGTTGGGCCAGCACATCGTAATCGGGAATTCGTTCTTTCTTCGCCGTATGCGCCACGACTTGATCCCCGTCGAATTTGAACCACATTTCAACAGTGGGAACCCAGACGCCGTACTCGGGGTTCTCCTTCATCTCGACGTATCCCTGGCGGTTCGCCCGGTACGCGAGCAGTCGCGGCTCCTCGCGGTCCGTCGGGCAGAGGTCGAAGATCAAGAAGAACGGCACGCGGGCCAGGTGGTACAGGTCGGGCTTCATCCCAACGTCGATGTGCCGCGTGCTGGGCGATGTCACCTCGGCAACGAGCCACGGCTCCACGTCCAGGTTCGCAACGGGTAGCGTGCCGCAGTAGGGATCCCACTCGGCGAGAAACTTTCCGAACGCGATCACGTCCGGCCCCATCGGGAGGACGGTCCCCGTTTGCCAATCGACGCGGTGGTCAACAAAAACACGAACCCCCGCTTCCCCCCGGTGGGCGAACTCGATCGCATGTTGAAGGTAAACGACAGCACGGGAGTGGGCGTCGGTGAGCAAAAATCGATCCTCCTCTTGCGGGTGCAGAAAGTCGGCTTCCGTTAAGGGAATTTCGATCGTCACATCACCGCGTTGGAGCAGCCGGTGCCCGATGTAGAACGGGTCATCCGCTTGCTCCTTCGGCACCGCCAGGACTTGCGTTTTCATGACTTACCCTCTTTGTCTTTGAACAACTTGTATTCGATGCTATCGGCCAGCGCGATCCAACTGGCTTCGATGATGTTTTCGCTGACGCCCACCGTGCCCCACACGTCGTGGGTGTCGCGGGATTCGATCACGACGCGGACCCGTGCGGCGGTCCCGGCTTTCGCGTTCACGACGCGAACTTTGTAATCCACCAGTTGCAGTTCATCAAGCCGTGGGAAGTACGCAATCAACGCTTTCCGCAACGCCGCGTCCAGGGCATTCACCGGGCCGTCGCCTTCGCTCACGGTGTGTTCGACGCTGCCACCAATATTTAGCTTCACTGTCGCTTCTGTAAGTGGTTCCGCAACGCCTTGTTCGATGTTCACCCGATACCCGATGCGTTCAAACCACGGCTTGTACAGCCCTGCCGCTTTTTTCACGAGCAGGTCGAAGGACGCTTCGGCAGCCTCGAATTCGTAGCCCGCAAACTCCTTGTCCTGCACTTCGGCCAGGATTTTCGCCATCAACGCCTTGTCCGTTTGCACTGCGTACTTGGTCGTCTTGGTCAGGATCGTCGATTGCCCGGACAGCTCGCTGACCAGAATCCGCCGTTCGTTGCCGACGGTTTCCGGGTTGATGTGTTCGTAACTCGTCGGGTTCTTCGCCACCGCGTGGATGTGCATCCCGCCCTTGTGTGCGAACGCACTAGTCCCCACGAACGGTTGCCCGGACCGGAAGTTCATGTTGGCGAGTTCATACACATAGCGTGACACTTCCGTCAGCCGTTGTAAGCTACCGGCGTGTAACACGTCGTAATGATATTTCAGTGCAAGATTCGCAATCACACTGACAAGGTCCACGTTCCCACACCGTTCGCCGATCCCGTTCATGGTGCCCTGCACTTGGGTTGCACCCACCATCACGGCAGCCAACGTGTTCGCCACAGCCAAGTCGCAATCGTTGTGGCAGTGGATACCCACATCACATTTCAGGTGTTGCTTCACAGTCTTGACGGCGTTCGCCACCGTTTCCGGCATCGTACCGCCGTTGGTATCGCAAAGAATCACGACGCTGGCACCCGCTTGTTCGGCGGCTTGCAGTGTTCGGAGTGCGTACTCCGGGTTCGCCCGAAACCCGTCGAAGAAGTGTTCCGCGTCGTAGAACACTTCACGGCCCTGGCTTTTGCAAAACGCGATCGAGTCCGCGATCATTGCCAAGTTCTCGTCTAGCGTTGCGTTCAGCACTTCAGTGACGTGGAAATCCCACGTCTTCCCAACGATGGTGACGACCGGGGTCTTCGCGTCTACCAACGCTTTCAAGCCGGTATCGGCTTCCGCAAGGGTGTTTTTGCGGCGCGTCATCCCGAACGCGCACACCTTGGCGTGCTTCAACGGCAGATCACGCACCGTTTGAAAGTATTCAAAATCCTTCGGGTTCGATAGCGGATAGCCGCCTTCGATGTAATCCACACCAAGGTCGTCCAACCGCTTCGTCAGTAGCAATTTGTCTTGGAGCGAAAAGTTCACACCCTCGCCCTGCGAGCCGTCCCGCAGGGTGGTGTCATAGATGAAGACTCGTGACATGAATGAATCCCATGAAAACGAAAAAAGCCCCGAAGCCGGTGGCTTCAGGGCTTGAATGTATCGGTTGGGTCCGCAAACCCGTCCGCCCTGAGCTATCCGGTACACGTTGTGACAACGACAGCACGCACTCCCTGCGCGGCGCTAATCACGACTCGGATAACGGAAACGGTGCGAAACATGAAATCAATCTCTGCGTGTAAGTTCAATATGAATGTACAGCCCACATTGGAAGAAGTCAATTCGGTCTAAGTCAGGAAAATATCATTCACTGACAGACGCCACCCCGGTAATGCCGGTTCGGCATCGGCCACGTCACCACGTCGATAGATCGTTCCTACTGTTGGGTTCGATGCCAAATATCGGGTGATCGTCTGCCCCAACGGATCGACATCCCACACCACCACGGTGCCCGCCGCGAAGTAATCGTCCCGCTTCTCCGCCATATCTAACTCGGAAGCGGCACCGTAGTCGTTTTCACTTCGCACTTCAACGGCGAGTTGCGGAACCCCGGTTATGAATCGCATCCGGTTCGTCGGGAGTGGGCCATCGTAAAAGGACGCATCGGGCGAGAATGATTCACGGCCGTTTTCAAGTGGTGTTGCCAGGGCAAACCCCACGCCATCAGCGAAGGCATGACCGCGATTCGTTCGCTTGGTATACTCACGCAAATGAATCGCAATTTCAAACGCCACCGTACTCGGCAATGCTCCGCTGGGCATAAAGTGTACGATCCTTCCCGCGATCAGTTCGGCCTTGCCTTCGACCTTCGATAGGTCGTCCAATGTCGCCGGGGCTAGGGTGGTGTTCACGATTTCCCTCCTGCCTGGGCCACAGTGACCAGTTCGGTGCGGGGCGGGCTTGGTATGTGGCGGGTCCATTTCTCATCGAGACGTTTCGGGAAATCGCTGCGGAAGTGGGTGCCACGCGATTCTTCCCGCTTCAGTGCGGCATCGAGCATGAGCCGGGCGACCGTCAGGAGGTTTTGCAACTCCCACCCGGCGCGGGTATCGAACTCGTGGGACAGCACGTACTGGCACCAGAAGTTCACGTCTTGCGTGGCTTCATCCATTCTTGTTTTATCGCGGACGATCCCCATCTTGCGGACCATCAACGCGCGCAGGGCGTTGGTCACGTCGGCCACGTCCAAGAACTCACTCGGGTCGGCGTTGGGCATCGTGTAATGGATCGGCGAAATGCTCAGAAGGTCCGGCATCGTGGCTGCCGCTTCGGCGGCACCGCGACCGCAGATCGCCCCGAAAACAAGCCCTTCTAACAGGCTGTTTGACGCCAATCGGTTCGCACCATGCAAGCCGGAAGACGTGACTTCACCCGCCGCCCATAGGTTCGGCAACGTCGTGCGGCCCGCCGTATCCACGGTCACGCCGCCGACCATGTAGTGGGCACCGGGCCGAACGGGGATGCGGTCCTTGGTGATGTCCATTCCGAACTGGCGACAGACCCGATTGATGCCGGGGAAGCGGTTCCGTACCAATACCGGATCAATGTGTGACAGATCTAGGTAGACGTTGGGGTGTTGCGTCGATTCCATCGTGCGGAAAATGGCCCGCGAGACAACGTCACGCGGCGCCAGTTCCGCACGCGGGTCTTGCTGTGGCATGAAGCGGACGCCGTGAACGTCACGCAAATACGCCCCCTCACCCCGCACCGCTTCGCTAATCAAGTACCGTGCGGAACCGGCGACGTAAAGCACCGTCGGGTGAAACTGCATGAACTCCATGTCGCGCAACTCGGCACCGGCGCGATAGGCCGCGGCCATGCCATCGCCGGTGGCAACGGGCGGGTTCGTGGTCTCCCGGTAAACCATCCCGCAACCACCGGCGGCCAAGATTGTTTGCTTCGCCCAAATATGCAACTTGCCCAAGCCGGGCCGCGAGACCAGCGCGCCGACGCACGCGCCATTCTCCGTCAACAGGTCCACCGTGAACGTGTCATCCAACAGCGTCACATTTTCCGCCGCTTGCGCTTTGGCAATGATGGCCCGCATCACCTCGTGCCCCGTCGAATCCCCGAGGGCGTGGACGATGCGGCGGTGGCTGTGCCCCCCCTCCCGCGTCAGTGCCAGCGATCCATTCTCCAAGTCAAAGTTAGTTCCCCAGCGAACAAGTTGTTCGATTTGTTCCGGGGCTTCCCGAACGACCAACTCGACGACATTGCGGTGACACAGGCCGTCACCGGCCACGAGCGTATCTTCGACGTGGTTCTCGAACTTGTCGTCAGACGACATCACTCCAGCGATCCCACCTTGCGCATAGGAACTGTTACTTTCGGTAATTCGATCTTTAGTAATGACCAGGACGTTAAGGTTGGGCGGGGCTTCGAGGGCCGCCCGCAAGCCGGCAATGCCGGCGCCGATGACCAAAATATCCGTGAAGCGGTGGACGGCACGGCGGTTGTCGAACGACACGAGATAGCGATGAAACGACATGGTTATTGAAACTCCGATCCAAGCACGGTCCCGGCCCGTGCTTTTGGGAATTGTTATGGCTTCTTGGGTTCGCTCTTTTTCAGCTTCGCCGCTTCTTCCGCAAACTTGCGCTGAGCTTCGGCGTACCCCGGTGCGGCGGTGCCAGGGCCAACGCCGCCGACGGTCCCGGTTGTCCCGTCGGTGCGGGTTTCTGCTTTTTTGTTTCCGGAACCTTCACCGACCTTCAGTGTCGCCGGACCTGTGGCGGGCTTCGTCGGATTGGGTTGAAGTTCCTGTTTGCCCACGTCGGTTCGTTGGCGATTGACCGCTTCACCGTAGGACTTCAGGAACTCCTCGTACTGTTCGGGCGTGTAGCCCAATTTCTCTTGCAACGCCTTGTTGTAGCGGGCCTTTTCCAATTGTTGCAACTGAAGCTCGGCTGATTTCAGGCGATTCTTTGGATCGTCTTCGTGCGGCCGATTCGGCCCCGTGTCTCGTTCACCGGGCTTCGGGTTGTACTTGTCACGTTTGCCGTCTTGCTCGGCGTTTTTGTTCGCGTTCTCTTCGAGACGCTTCTTGGCTTCCGCCGCCTTTTCGGGGTTGTCGGACTTCGCGTCGTTCATGTCTTTTTGATACTGCTTCCGCTCCTCCGGGCCGACAGCTTCGTCAAAGTCCTTCTCCGCTGCTTGCCGCTTGGCGTCATCTTTCGAGTTCAAGTCTTCGGCTTTTTTCTTCCACTTCTCGATGTCTTCTGCACTCGGTTTCTGTTGTTCGCCGTTCTGCTTTTGCTGATGTTCCTTGGCTTGGTTGGCGAGGTTTTCGAGTTCCTTTTTAGCCGCTTCTTGTTTCGCAGGATCGCCGGACTTCAAGTCCTTCTCCAGTTGATCCGCTTTCTTCTCCGCCGCTTCACGGTTCTCCTTGCCCAACGCTTTGTCAAGCTTTTCCCGTGCTGCCTTTTGCTTGTCGGGATCGCCCGACTTCAAATCCTTGATCGCCTCCTCCAACTCTTTGCGATCCAACGGCTTATCGTCACTACCGTTCATCGGGGTCTTATCGCCGTTTTGCTTTTGTTGTTCCTTGATCTGTTTGGCGAAGTTTTCGAGTTCCTTTTTAGCCGCTTCTTGTTTCGCAGGATCGCCGGACTTCAAGTCCTTCTCCAGTTGATCCGCTTTCTTCTCCGCCGCTTCGCGGTTCTCCTTACCCATCGCTTTGTCGAGCTTGTCCCGCGCCGCCTTTTGCTTCTCTGGGTCGCCCGACTTCAAGTCCTTCACTGCGTCTTCGAGTCCCTTGCGATCCAATGGCTTATCGCCCTCTGTGTTCGCCGAGGGTTGCGGTTTTTCGTTGCCCTTCTCAGGCTTCGTGTTCATCGGATTGTTTGGCTGGGTGCCTTCAGGCTTGGTCGTACTCGGTTTGTTCTCCGGTTTATCAGTCCCCGCTTCGGGTGCAGGCTTCGATTCGTCGCTTGCCATTGGCTTGGCATTCGGATCGGGTTGTTTCTTGCTACTCGCAGGAGCAGGTGGTTGTTTGGGCTTGCCGTCGGCGGGGCGTTCCCGATCGGGTTTTCCAGCGTCTTCAGTACCCGATTCTTTGGGTGCCGATCGTTCGTTACCCCGTGAGGATTCCGGCTTCTGCTTCGGTTCACCGGCGTTTTTCTCAGGCTTATTCGTACCGTCTTGGGGTGCCGGTTTACGATCCGCTGCGGAGTCCGATTCCTTCATCGGGTTGGAATCGCCGGACTGTTTTTCGGGTGACGACTTCTCTTGCCCCGGCTTATTATTGGGTTGTTGGTCACGCGGTTCCGTCTTCTGCGTTTTTCCAGTCCCGTCTTCTGGCTTATCGTTGGGGTTGTTCGACTTCGCCGGTTCCGGTTTCTGTTGCGACGGCGGTTGCTCTTCCACTTTGCCAGCGTTCTTTGATTCACTTGGGTCAGATTTTTTCGGCTCCGAACTTTTTTGCCCCTCTTTCGGTTCAGCCGGATTCATCTCGGACGGTTGCGGCTTATCACTCTTCGGTGTGGACGGCGACTCCTGCTGCTTGGTGTCATCGTTATTCTGCCCACGCCCACCGCCGGGTTGTCGTTCTTCTTGCTTCAAAGCTTCGTTAACCTTGTCCGCTTTCTCTTGAAGTTCGTCGTTTGGTTTTGCATCGTTCGAGTCATTCTTCGGCTCTTGTTTGCCGGGAGTTTTGTCGTTCGATTGTTTCGTGCCGTCTTGCTTCGGCGGGTTCTCGCCCATCGGGTTCGGCATCGGTTCGTTCGGCTTCGTGCCATCGGTCGTCGGTGGCATCGGCTCGTTCGTGCCACTGCCTTCAGGCGGTTTCGTGCCGTC
This sequence comes from Fimbriiglobus sp., assembly GCA_043716965.1. Classification (GTDB taxonomy): domain Bacteria; phylum Planctomycetota; class Planctomycetia; order Gemmatales; family Gemmataceae; genus Fimbriiglobus. The sequence continues at coordinate 2,865 of JAYSXU010000456.1, read as the reverse complement.
GGGTTTGGTCTGGTCCGGGTTCGGTTTTTCTTGCTGGGTCTGCTCGTCGCCTCTTGGCTGTTGCGGGTCACGCTTCTCGTTATTGAACTGCTCGACTTGCTTGTCTTGGTGCTGTTTCTCTTCGTCTTTTCGCTTATCCTGATCCCGCTTCTGCTGCTCTTGTTTCACGGGCTGAACTTCCGGAACAGCAATCTTCACGCGCTGAACTTTCGACTTGCCAACATTGGCACGCGGCACCATGCAGTTGTCGGTGGCTTCGAGCCAATACTCGACAAGCATTCCGGGTTGGAGCGTGAACGCTTCGGCTTTGTCGGTTTGGAACGTGCCGAGTTTGACGGAGTCCTTGTATTCAACGGTGGTCGGGAAGCTACCGTCAACTTCACGGCGTAGCGGTTTCCCGTCACGGTATTTCTGGGGTTGAAACGTCGTGGGTTTCTCACCGATCACGCGCAGATTCAGCGATACACTTTGCACTCCGAAGTCATCGCTGATGAGGCCGTCAATCTTCAACAAACTGTTCAGTGGCTGGGTCACTTCTTCCTCGACCGGCTTCGTGATCGTGACTTGCGGCTTTTGGTCCATCAGCACACGAATCGGATACGGTGATGTCGGTTCACTCACCTCGTCCGTGGCTGCGATGAAGCCGATCCGATAGGCACCACTTTCGTCCAACGGGAACTGAAACTGCAACGTATCGGCGGCTTCGCCGACCACGGTGGCAGGGATCTTCACCGCTTGGGTGTCCAGTTGCAACCATCCTTCACGGAGCGTGCGATTGGTCTTCACGTTGAGCGTGATGCGGGTGCCACGGTAGGCTTCGATGCGCGGTTCGCGGGCGGTTTCCGGCTTAATTCGGGTGTATTCGGGGTACTCATACTTCACGTCAAAGTCTTTCACCATCGGTTTGGAACGGACTGTGACTTTGTGTTCGGCGGTCCGTGCATCCCCAGCCGCGACGTGATACCAGAAGCCATTTTGAATGATGCTCTGTGGCAACTTCGTGGCGTATTCGCGTGTGGAACCAGCAGTTTCAAGTGGCACCTCGTCGGTATCGGCTGCCTCCGCGTTATACCGAATCATCAGCCGAACCCTGTCGAGACCATTCGGGTCAGGAATTGTGCCACGGACTGTGACCAGAACCACAAGCGGTTCCCCAGCCGTCACGATCACATCGCCGCCCGCCGGTTCCAGGAGTGTGATTTCTGTTCGTGTCGCAATCCCGGAACTGGTGAACGGGTTGTACGTGCGGTTCAGCAACGAAAAAAATGGTGACGGCTTGAAGAGCAAAAACACCACCGCCAACCCCGCAAACAATAGCCCAGCCGCCACCGCCAACCACACGATTCCGCGCGACTCAGCAACACGGTTCACATCGCCATCGGATACCCCTTCCACCGCCCGCGCACCCACAGCAAGCCTGACGGCATCCGAAAGATCCTCTTCCTTCAAATCGACCCAGTTGATGATGGCATTCTTCGCATCCGGAATCGTCTGCTCGACTTTTCTCGCCGCAAATCGAGGGTTGATCGCGCGTCGCAGCGGACGCATGAGTAGTGAATAGGCAACTGTTAAAAACAGCCCGAGAAATATCGCCAACCCCGTGAAACGAATCGCCCCCGGCAACTCCAGCCAACGATCGAGCAAGATGGCAATCAGCGTGTAGGCCAACGCCAGGACTGCCAGTGAAAGCCCGCCGGATAGCGCATCCGCTAGTCGAATGCGCTGGGCGGCATTGCTCAATTCCTGAGTCAGTTGAGCATCAATCTTCGACTGGGGTTTCGTCAGCGCCGTGGCCATGAATCGGCTCCGGAGGGATGGCAGGGAACTATCAGGAATTATAGCGGGACTTCATCATCGAATGCACCGTTTCTGCGAACTGTTACAGTGCGGAAACGAAAAATTGTTGGTGCTGTTGGCCGATTTCCCAAAAACGGGACGCTCGATTCGCTGCTTGACCTGTAAGGAATCGTGAAACTCGCAGCAATCGTCGGGATGCTTCATTACAATGTCAACACTATCCGTCAGTGGGGGCTTCAAGTCATGATGATCGGCGCACAAATTGGCCCGTTTCTGATCGAAAAAGAACTCGGCAGTGGCGCAATGGGAACGGTTTATAAAGCCAAGTTCCAGAAGGACGAGGAACGGGTGATCCCGGTGGCACTGAAAGTTGTGTCTTACGGTCTCTTGGGCAACGACGGCGCGATGGCACGCTTCGAGCGCGAAGCCGCGATTCTGAAGCAACTCAAGCATCCACACATCGTGCGACTTCTGGCAACCGGACGGTACAAGCAAACTCCGTTCATCGCGATGGAATTTGTTGACGGGGAATCACTGGATCGAACGTTAACCAAACGTGGCAAGCTCGATTGGGAAGACGTGGTCAGCTACGGCAAACAACTGTGTGAAGCCCTCCAGCACGCTCATGATAAAGGGATCGTTCACCGGGATTTGAAACCATCGAACCTGATGGTCACCCGTGAAGGCGTGCTGAAACTCACAGACTTCGGGATCGCCAAAGACACTGACGTGACCGCCCTGACCGGGGCGAATAGCACCATCGGCACGGCTGCGTACATGTCCCCGGAGCAGTGTCGCGGGGACAAAACCTTGGGTGCGAAATCCGACCTCTATTCGCTCGGCATCTGCCTGTACGAATTGGTCACGGGCAAGAAACCGTTCGTCGCTGAGAGTAGCGTGGACATGTTCTTAAAGCACGTCAACGAAACTCCTGTGCGACCACGTAAAATGGTCCACGAGATCCCAGTGTGGCTCGACAACCTCATTATGTTCTTGTTGGAAAAGAACAAGGAAAGTCGCCCACTCGACGCTGGCACCGTTGGCAAAATGCTGGCGGACATCGAACAA